>CAYOOS010000187.1:0-7974 GCA_964405585.1 uncultured Acidobacteriaceae bacterium
CTCAGGAGTGTCCCATTTCCGCAAACTGATAACTGACAACTGACTACAGAAAACTCTCCACCCATGCTACGCTCCAACAATGTCGCCAAGGTGCCCACGATGAATCGCAGAAACTTTCTTAAAACCGCAGCCGCAGCTCCATTACTCGCAGGCAGCACGCCTCTCTCCTCTAAGTCCTTGCCCTCGGTGACCTCAGCAAATCAAACCGCATCCCAACCAACCAATGCTCCCCTACGCGACCGCTACGAACTCACGCGCCGCCGCGTCCTCTCCGGCACTTCTCCCGCTTTCACCGACGAATTTCTCCTCGCCGATGTTCGTCCCACACCCGGCCGTCGCTTCACCGAATACAGCGGCGATCTCTCCGGCCGCTATATCGGCGCGCTGGCCACCGCCGCTCGCGTCTATCATGCTGACTTTCCGGGTTTGGCTCCTCTAGTCGAAAAGATCGTCGCCTTGCAAAAGCCCGATGGCTATTTCGGCAGCACTTTTCATTACGACCACCCAACCGATGACGATCTCGCCCTGCTCTGGGGCAACGGCCGCCTGCTGGTCGGCCTCCTCGAGTTTCACCGTTATAATCCCTCGGCACATGTATTAGCCGCTTCCACACGCCTCGGCGATTTCCTTGTCCGCATCGCTCCGCTCATGCTCTCCCCAAAAATCCGCGAAGAATTCGGCGCCGTTCATTTCGCTTCCAGTTACGTCTGCTGGATGCAGCAGACCGAAGGCCTATCCAACCTCTATCTCGCCACGCACGATGCCCGTTATAAGGATGTCGCCGAACAGATCGCCGCTGTCATCGAGCGCCGCCCCGGCGACCACGTTCATGGCTACCTCACAAGCGTTCGCGGCGTCATGGATCTCTATCAAGCCACTTCCGATCCTAAATATCTGCGCCAATGCGAAGACGTCTGGCGAGACATCGCTCAGTCGCAAGATCTGCTTATCACTGGCGGCGTCCCCGAAGGTTGGAGTCCCAACAAGCATCGCACCGAAGGCTGCGCCGAAGCTGATTGGGTACGCCTGAACATCGCGCTCTGGAACGCCACCTCAAATCCGAAATACCTTTCCATGGCAGAGCGCGCCACCTTCAACGAATTTGCGTTCAACCAGTTCGCCACGGGCGATTTCGGCCATCGCGTCTTGACAGACACCGGTTTCGCTGGTGATGGAGCCGTGCGTGCCTGGTGGTGCTGCACCTTGCATGGTCTGCGCGCCTTCCCGGATATCCACGCGAGCGTTTTCCGATACAAAGATGGCGCGTTGTCCTACGACTTGCCGCTGGATGGGCAAACCGACAACAATTCGGTGAAGACCGCGAGCCTCTCTGCCGCCGCCACGTCCTCCCTTGCCCACGACGGAAAAGTCAGAATCACCATCACGTCCGCGGGCGATTCTCCGGATTCGCTCCGCATACGCAAACCCGATTGGGCCGAAACCCTCACCATCATCCTGAACAACGTCCCGACTCAAGCTTTTCTGGAAGACGGCCACGTAAACATCCACCGCCGCTGGCATGCGGGCGACGTCGTAACGGTCCACTACGCCATGTCGTTGCGGTCCCAATCCGACGACAAAAAACTGGTCGCCTACTCGTTCGGCCCCTGGCTCCTAGGCGCCTCGCAATCCGATGCTCCCGCTTATTTCAATGAGCTAACCACCGAAAATGAACTCTCTCCCGCCAAGGTCCAAACGCCACCCGCCGCATCGCACGCTGCCCGCCCCTTCGCCGTTCCCATCGCCGCCACCAGCTTTCACTACACCCCCGCCGAATTCCCCGATCAGGAAGAAACCGTAACTCTCCGCCCCATCGCCGAACAGACCGGCCAACCCTCCACCAACTGGCAATTGCAATTCCTCACCGAAGAATCATGAATCTCAAATTCATCTGCATTGCTGTGCCCTCGAGTGGAAGAGTGCGGTCGAGCACAACCCTGACGCTGGTTTCATTCCTCCTGATCGTAGTCGCGGCTTCGGCATTTCTTCCGGGTTGCGGTGCGAAACCGAGGGCTCTCGAGGTTCCTAACCTCCTCGCAAACGCTTCCCACTACAGCGGCCAAATCGTCACGCTGCACGGCTGCTACCAGAACGGGATTGAAAAACAAATAATCCGGGCCTGTAGCAATCCCAAACCAAGTGAGTCTATTTGGATCACTCCGTATTCTGAAATTGAGTATAGCGAGAATTCTCTTCCCGGCTATCACGCGCGCTCGACTAAAACTGATCCTCCCACACACCACGAGCAAGACTTATATGCGAGGCTCGCAGCAATGCCAAACGGTGCATTATCCGAAGTCGTCGTTCGAGGCGAATTCCAATACTCCGAAACGCATCCCTTCGGGACTAGTCCCGGCTTTAACTATCAGCTCATCCTCTATCGTATCCTTAGCCTCAATCGCCAATAGTAGGCTCGCGGGTGGCAGACCCTCAGAGCGTTAAGGTGACCTTGGGTGGCCTACCCTTGCGGTTTGTGCAGGGGTGGGTTCGCTCTTCGCTCTGAAACCCAAACCTTCAACCTCTGGCCCTTCTCCCGCTTCTTCTTTTCTCGAAACTTAGAACTGAAAACTTACAACTGGGAACTCCTTCCCCCCTCATCCCGCCGCGGCCAACGATTCCCTCTTCCGCGCCTCATCCCACAACGCAATATACGGCTTCAGTTCCGTCATCATCCGCGCGAACTGGTTCAAATCCAGCGATTGCGCGCCATCACTGATCGCTTTCTCCGGCGCCGGATGCGTCTCGATAATCAATCCGTCCGCGCCAATCGCCACGCCCGCCCGCGCCACTGCCGGCACCAGGCTGCGCTTCCCTGTCGCGTGGCTGGGATCGAGGATCACCGGCAAGTGCGTCAATTCGTTCAGCACCGGGATCGCCGAAATGTCGCAGGTATTCCGCGTCGCCGTCTCAAACGTGCGGATGCCGCGTTCGCACAAAATCACGTCCGGATTTCCGTGCGCCACGATATATTCCGCGCTCATCAGCAATTCCTTGATCGTACTGCTCAACCCGCGCTTCAACAGCACCGGCCTTCCGCACTTTCCCAACGCCTTCAGCAGCATAAAGTTCTGCATGTTTCGTGCGCCCACTTGCATCACGTCCGCGTATCTCGCCACCAGCTCCACGTCGCGATCCCCCATCACTTCGGTGACAATCGCCAACCCCGTCGCCTTCTTGGCCTTCTGTAGCAGCTTCAATCCTTCCTCTTCCATGCCCTGGAAATCGTACGGCGAAGTTCGCGGCTTGAACGCGCCACCGCGCAGCAGCTTCGCCCCGGCCTTTGCCACCGCCTCCGCCGTGCGCATAATCTGTTCTTCACTCTCCACCGAACACGGCCCTGCAATCACGATGAACGCATCGCCGCCAATCTCCGTGCCATTCACGCGAATGCGCGATTTTTCGCGGCGAAATTCCTTGCTCACGAATTTGTACGGCGCGGTGATGCGCATAACACTATCCACTTGGGGCAGCGCTTCCACCGATTCCATGCACGGAGTCACATCGCCCACGCCCACCACGCCAATTACCACGCGCTCTTCGCCTTCAATCGAGTGCACCTTGTACCCGAAGTGCTGCACGATCGCGCACACCTCATCAATCTCTTCCCGCTTCGACCCACGTTTCATCGAAATGATCATCGTCGTTTCCCTTTTTTCCCTTGGCCGGCCGCAACCGGCCCGAATTTCGTTGCCACAAAACAAAAAAGCCCACTCTTTGCGAGTGGGCGGCGACTTCACGTTTTCGCACTATCTAGACGACGGCCCACTCCTCCCGGATGTTCCGGTACGTAAATCGCCAGTAATACGAGTAGGCCTTCAGATTCATGTCCGCCAGTTTATCGGTTCTGCCCAAAAACGCAAGCCACAATTCGCTTATTCCCGCCATTACTCCGCGCAATACTCCCAATCCCCCATCAATACAGCAGAATTGCAATGCGATAGCGCGTGAATCCTCCCGATCCGCTGGCGTCGCATGCTCCCACGGCCGCGCTCCGGTATATTCCGCCTAGCACGCGCTGCTCAATGTCCGCGGGCAAACGGCTCAGGTCGGAGGTCTCGTACCGAATTACGTTCACCGGCCTTTGCCCCGCCCAACCTCGATCCATCTCGCACGTCCTGCGCGCAATATCCGTGGTATTCAGCAGCCGCAAACCGTGTGCCGCGAGCTGCGAACCGACTTGAAGCTCCTGCGCATCCAGTCCCAGCTTCAGCACAACCGCCGAAAAATCCTCGACGGCAAACAAAACGTTGCCGCCTTGCACCACCGCAATTCCCACCGCATTCAGTTCGCGGTCCAGTAAGTTGGCGCGGTGCGGCGGTGAATTCATCCACTGCGTATGCAATCCCAACACGCTTGGCCCCTCGGCGACATTCTCCGCAATCAGGCTGAACCGCGCGCCCGTCTGCCTCGCTCGCTCTTGGAGCGGCAACTCGCCGGGAAACTGGTGCGAAAGAGCATTTTGCTGCACCATACGCTGCGCATGTTGACGAGCCGCAGCCGCCAGCGCCGCATCCCATTGCAGTGCCGGCAATCCCGCTGCAGCGCGGCTATGATTCGCGGCGTCCAGCAGCGCGCTCTCTGGCGAACTGTCTTGCGGCACAGGCGAAGCGGCGGCGTGGGACACCGGCGTCAGCAGCAACACCGCCAGCACAACTGCGGCAAGGATAGCGAGGCAGCGCAATAGAGTGGACATGGCAACATGCTCCTGCCTCTATTAAACACGCGGTCAGGGAATTGCATGCGGGAAGCGTGGTACAGATTGCGCCGTAGGAAGCTGGCCACACGGACAGGCGGGTCCGCGAATTTTCGCGGCGTTAATTGGAACTGTTTGTGGTCCGCTCTAGAATTACCCGCGCACGTACACGGCGCTGAAGCTCAACACCACGTGCCCGCCGGAAGTTGGCCGGCCAAAGATGAGCATCGGCCGGAAGCGCGAGAAGACCAGTATCTGGTCCAGATGGTGGCGCATTTCCTGAGTGTCCGGGCCGTCCATGATGTCGTAGCGAATCATGCGGCCTTCGGCATCCAGCTTCACGTCCACTTTCAAGTCTTGATCCAGCACCACATCGGGATGCTGCATTTCCGGCGAAGCCGGAAGATCCGAAAGCGAAATCAGGCCCGCGGGCTGCAGCAGCGAAGTGGGAATATCGTTCGGATCGGCGCGCACCACAATGCCCGGCACGATCATGTGCAGCACAAACACGAACACCACAATGGCGGAAAACAATCCGCCGGTCGCAGGCACCGTCAAGGGGCGAAACACGTTGTCCTGCAGAAGCTCCATGCGGTCCTTCACCCTCTGCCAACGCTCTGCCCAAGTCTTCGGGCCGCGTCCCTGGGCTGCGGCAACCTTAATGCGAACGGCCAGATCCGCTGGAGGCAAAGCGTGCGGCATCCGCGAAAGCATCACCGCCAGCTTGCGGTAGCGCTGCAATTCCTCGCGGCACGATTCGCACTCTTCCAGATGTAAGCGGATCGCGTCCCGTTGACGCGGCCGCGAACCCGAAGCCAGGCCGTCATCCAGATACCCGGCCAGTTTGTAACGTACCTTTTCGCACGTCATGATTGTTCCTCGCACGTCTTTCTTGGACGCGTCACTTCCTCTGCCGACGGACTGGCTGGGGCGCGTACGTAGGCCATTTCTAATCCGATCTGCGCGCCGAAGTGCGCGGCGCTGGCTGCTTCCCGGCGCATCGCTTCCCGGCGTTGCGCGAACTCTTTTTCTCCCAGCATGGGTTCCAGCAATTCCTTCAATGTGCGCCGGCCTCGCAATATCCGGGACTTCACCGTGCCCACGCTGCAATCCAGCACTTCGGCCACTTCTTCGTAGCTCAATCCTTCCAGGTCCCTCAAGACCAGCGCGCTGCGAAATACTTCCGGCACTTCTCGCAACGCAGTCTGCACCACGGCCTGAATTTCGTGCGTGGCCATCTGGTCGTACGGCGTGGCGCTGTGGTCTTCCACTTCCACCGGCGCACAGCCCTCTTCCGGCTCCGCATCAATCGAAACATTCTTCTGGAGGTGGCGCTTGAACCACCGGCGATTGTTCAGCGCTTCGCGGACGGCGATGCGGTACAGCCAGGTCTTCAGCGAACTGCCGCGGCGGAAACTGCGTATGCCCCGAAAGGCCTTCAAGAAAACTTCCTGCGTCGAGTCGGCGGCGTCCGCCGTATCTCCCAGCATGCTCAGGCTGAGGCTGTACACAGGACCGTGATAATGCGTCACCAGCCAGTCGAATGCCGTCTCCGAGCCTGCCTGCAGCTCGCTGACGAGTCCGGCTTCATCGTGGCCCCATGAGAGGGCGCTAGCCCAATCGGACACGGTCTGCCTTTCTAGTTCGTCCCCTGGCGCTGGATGCCTTTGGGCGAACTGGCCCACGCTGGCTTTCGCCAACGCGGACGGCCCATATACCTCTTCCCTGCTTCGGGCCTCTTGGCACTTTGGATCGAGAGCACGATCCCAATCCACGTCCGCTCAATTTATTAGACACCACCAAGCGGAGGAATGTTTCCCAGCCCGGGGGAGGTTCGCGGAAACGGGGAGCGCTGCACCCGGAGCCCGCCCAAGCGAGGCCCAAGCAGGGATTGTGGCACTGCGCGAAGCCAAGTGCAATGGCCCAAGGGTAGGGGGTGTTTGCAGATTGGTCGTGACGCGAATTGCGTAAGCAACAGAACTTGCAGATGTTAGAAGACATACCTACAGCCCGGGGTGTCTTATTGAAACATCTGAAAACAAAGGAGTTGGGCGCGGAAGCATGCGTAAGTACATCACAACAGGGCAGTTAGGAAATAGCCAGTCTGTGGGTAGAGGAGTAAAGCGGGGGACAGAAGCTTAAAGCAGGCAAGTGCAAAATCAGCACGTGAGACGCCATGTCTCACCGCACGATTAGGTCTGGATCAGGTTCTGGCGTGCAGGTCGAGACTTAGCCATCTCCAAGCGACCTCGCCCACCTTGACATTCTACTGGAGAGGGCCTAGCATCCACCTAGAATGTCTACTAGAGAAGAAAAAAAACGCGTCGAGCTGCTGCAAGGCACGTTGGATTTGTTGATTCTACGCACGCTGCTTTTGGGGTCGGCGCACGGGCACGCGATCGCCAAAGCGATCGAATTCAACTCCGACGAAGTGCTCCAGGTAGAACAGGGATCGCTCTACCCCGCTCTACACCGGCTGATCAAGCGGGGATGGATTTCAGTGGAAGACGGCACCTCTGAAAATAACCGGCGCGCCAAGTTCTATCGCTTGACGGCAAAGGGCCGGAAGCAGTTGGCGGCAGAGACAAGCAAGTGGGAAAAGTTCTCGGGGGCGATCGCGCGTATTTTGCGGCCGACCGAGGAGCACGAATGAAACGGCGTGCCAAACGTCTGCTGAGCGATCTGGATCAAGAGATCCGTGAGCATATTGAACTGGCTACCCAGGAAAACATGGCTCGCGGGATGACGCCTGAAGAGGCGCGCCATGCCGCGCTTCGCAAGTTCGGAAATGTGACGCGAGCCAAGGAAGACGCAAGAGAAGTGTGGACTGTTGTCTGGCTCGAGCAATTTGTGCAAGATGTGCGATTCGCGCTCCGAAGGTTGCGCAAAACTCCCGCCTTCACCGCAGTGGCTATCCTCACGCTTGCCATCGGAATCGGCGCCAACACGACAATTTTTAGTGCGATCAATGCGGTGCTTTTGCGTCCTCTTCCTTATCCTGACCAGGATCGCCTGGTGAGAGTGTCAAGTTACGACCCCAAATATCCGCGAGACCGGGGACCGGTTTCCTGGATGGATGTGGCGCACTGGGGGGAAGCGAAGCAGGTATTCGAGCAGGTCGAGGGTACATCGGGGCCCGACATGGTCGCAATGTCTGGTGGCGGATCTGGAGAACGTGTGGCAGTGCTACAGATGAACGCGCTACTGCCGACGATGCTGGGTGTGAAACCATTCTTGGGTTCTCTGCCGACGGATGAGAAGCACGAAGCACTGGGCTTCGG
>CAYOOS010000188.1:0-7973 GCA_964405585.1 uncultured Acidobacteriaceae bacterium
CGCCGAAGCCAATCGCATTCGCGTCACCGCCGCCGCCGATGCCGAACGCATGAAGTTTGAAGCGGCCGTCCTCAAGCAAAACCCCATGCTCATCCAGAAGATCATCGCCGAGCGTTTGTCCGACAAGCTGCAAATCATGATGGTTCCCATGGACGGCAAAAACTTCTTCGCCTCAGACGTGATGCGCTCCGCCTTCACCAACGGCAACAACAATACCAACGGCAATGGCGGCACCACCGCCTCTCCCGATTCCGATGACGATTCCGGCGATCCCGCACCAGTCGCCACCGCCACCGCTCAACATAAAACACCCAAGCGCCCTTAAGTTCCTGAGAGTTCGAGGAGGCGACGCGCGCCGCCTCCCACGGTCACTGGCCAAAACCCCTGTGGGTGGCTCGGATCGCGTCGCTGGAAGGAGGATTGACCATGAGCAGAAAGCCAAGCACCGCCGCGCTTGATTCTTTCCGTCACAGTTCATTCCCCATCCGGCGCCGCGCCCCGCGCCACCCGGCCGGTGAAGCCGTCAACACAATCACTGCTATTCGGGAGGAAACCATGAACCTCACAATCACGAGTCACCCGTATCGTAAAACGCGGATCAATTCCACAGTCGTCTTGCACATCTCTCTCGCTCTGCTTCTCGCGTTCCTCGCAATCTTCACCACGTCCTCCGCGAGCGCACAAACCAAACCGCATCCTCTGGTCAAAACCTACCCGCTGAATCGCGCCAACGCCGAAAATCTCCAGCGCTGGGTCAACGCCGGCCACGACACCTGGTGCCGCGACCCCAAACTCGTCGCCGCCCACACCCTGGAACAATTCGCACCTGGCATTGCCGACTCCACCTACGAACTCGCCTCCCAGCCCGTCGTCCGCAAGCTCTCTGGCGGCCGCACCGTCACGTACACCTACCATTCCCTCGACGGCCAAACCACCTACGGCGTCACCCTCCGCCGCCCCCCGTGGCTCCGCCCCACCGCCGGCTCCACAAACAAAACAGTCTGGCTACCCACCCGCCTCGAAATCGCTCTCAACGCAACAACGTGAAGATCATTTGCGTAGGGGTCGAGCACTGCTCGACCCCGTCTCGGTAAGTTTCTCAGCGTCAGAACACGCTGTTTTCACGTCGGACGCGCTAACCCTGGAACAGTGTTAGCATTTCAACGGCTCCCTGAGGTGCTTCTTGCGGCGACTTTTTCTATCCATTCCCATCTTCCTTCTGTCGGCGGCTCTCCCCAGCCCCGCCCATCCCCAAGCCGCCTCCGATGAAAAACCCTCCCTCTGCGATTCCCTCCGCGCCACAAAATCCAAAGTCTACGGCTTCCATCCTGCCCAACTCGACGAAGCTCAAATCGATGCCAAGGGCAAGGAGCTCGACGCTTTTTGGAAGCAAATCCAGGCCGCAGGCCCCGATGGCGCCAATTGCCTCAAACTCATGCTCGCTGAAGAAACCACCGACCACAATTTCCAATTCGATGCCGGCCAAGTCCTCTTTCAAATGGACCCCTCCCCCGATTCCCTGAAAGTTGTTCGCGACGCCATCGCCCAGGCCGACTTCCAGGAAACCGATCCCGCGAATTATCTTTCGCTCGCCCTCGCCCTCTCGCAAGCAGGCGTGGACATCCAACCCCTCGCCGCGCGCCTTCTCCGTTATCCCAACGCCACTATCCACATCTCCGAACACTCCCTTGATCTTGACGCGGATACCGCCGCGCTCTTCCTTTGTGGCAGCATGCCTGCTCCCCAAGCCATCAGCGCCCTCACCAACGAACTACAAGCGCCCGAACTCTTCGTGCGCTCCGCTGCCGCCCATCTCCTCGCCGAACAGCTCACAGAGGACTCCTTCCGCACCCTTAGCCGCTGGGACGGCATCGACAAAATCGGGGAGGAGTACCGCCGCAACGATATCCACACGGTTATGAAGTATCAGCCGCCCGATCCCGCCGATCTGGCGCAACCCAAATTCACCCGCGAACAAGTGCTGAAAATCATCGCCGCCCTTCCTCACACCAGCAAGGAGTTCGACGACACGATGAGCACCCGTGGCGCAGCCTTCGATAAGAAACTCCACGACGCCAATCTCACCCCGGAGCAGCTCACCAAAGCCGTCGCCGACAGCGAACCCATCTACGGCATCGCCGACCACACCGCCTTCCTCAACAGTGCCGTCGCCACCCTTCTTCCCGAGGACTTCAATACCCTCCAGGATGCCCGCCGCAAATCCCTCTTCAACGTCTCCGATGAAAGCCTCGACGAATACCTGGCATTCACCCAACTCATGATCCGCCTGGTCAACAAGCTCGACCTTTACAAGGCCTATCGCTCCCATTGAACATTCCGTGATGCCACGCAACTCCCTATCGGCCGCGTGTTATCATCGTTATCGAATCGCCGTGCTCCCAAGATCTGAATCTTATCGCTCTCGTCCGACCCTCTTCTTCCTCATTCTCTTTTTATTGTGCTTTGTCGTCTCGCCGCGCGCTTTTTCTGCAGACTCCAATTCTCTCGACGACGCCGTGCGTCAGCTTGCGGACCGCATCGCTGCCATCCCCAATCTCCATGGCCCTCTTCGCCTGGAATTTCACGCGGATGCGAATCTCGCCGCCGATTCCACCTGGCAGGACTCCCTGCGCCAGGAACTCGAAAAACACCGCTTGCCCGTCACCGATGAGTCCAGCGCTCCCCTTCTGAAAATAGGGGCTGTCGAAACTCCCACGCAAGTTGTGCTCAGCGCCAGCACCCGAATCGGTGATCGCGACGATGTGCGCATTGTCACCTTCACGCGCGCCACCCTCTCCACACCCGCTCTCGCCGTCGCCCCCATACGCATCGCGCGCCAGCTTATCTACGAAAGTTCCGACCGCATCCTGGATGCCTCCGCATTCGGCAACGCTGCCGAAGGTGGCCTTGCCGTGCTCCTCGATCGCAATGCGGGACTCTTCGCTCTTCGCCTGGACCCCTCCGGCGCCGTCAAGCAAACCGTTTCCCTTGCTGCTGCCAATCTTCGCGCCACGCGCGATCCGCGCGGCGAACTCATAGACAAAGGGGCCTCCGCCGAAGTCCTACTCCCCGGAAAAATCTGCGAATTTTCCTGGGCCGCCGGCGAAGAACCCAAATGCCGCGCGAAAAAAGTGGAAGCGCGCACTGCTACCGTCCTCACCTCTCCCTGCGACACCAGTAATTGGAAGCTGGAAACCAAGGGCGAAGACTGGTCCTCCCCCGACCTTCTTCAAATCGCCCCGGATTCCGCCGCGCGTGCCGGAAGCGCCGCGCTCTTCAACGAATTTCCCGGGCCCATTCTCAGCATCAATGGCGAACTCGACCCCGGGAGCGCGCTGATTGTCGCGCGCAATCTGCGCACAGGAAATTATGAGGTTTACAAAATCACTCTGCTTTGCGGCAATTAGCGCCGCACTGCTTTTTTCGCTCGCCGCAACTTCCGCGAGCGCCGCCAGGCGCCCCCACTATGGCGGAACCCTGCGCGTCGAACTGCTTTCCTCCACCTTCTCCCTCGATCCCCGTGAATGGAAACCCGGCTCGCTTTCCGCGCGCGAAGATGAGAAACTTGCCGCCCTCGTCTACGATCGCCTCGTCACGCTCGACGATTACGGCCGCTTCCAATCGGCCCTGGCCGTCGAGTGGTCGCGCGATGCCGCCGCGAAAAATTGGCAATTCAAACTCCGCCCCAACGTGAAATTTTCCGATGGCACTCCTCTCACACCTGCCGATGTGGTCACCGCTCTACAATCCGTGTTGACCGGAAACTTGCAACTCGCTGCGTCTGAAAATTCCATTACCATCCGTTCCCCTCACCCTGTGCCCGACCTCCTCGAACAGCTTGCTTCCGGCCCTCATTTCATCTTTCGCGCGCTTCCCGACGACACGCTTCTCGGCACTGGCTCTTTCTACGTTGCTGAAATCGATGCCGCCTCTCCCTACGAAAGCAATCCCCTCGCCACCAAACCCGCCCGCCTCAGGTTTCGCGCCAATGAAGAATCTTGGGCCGGCCGCCCCTTCCTTGACGCCATCGAAGTCACTCTCGGCGAACCGCCCCTTCGCCAGCTATTCGATCTGCAAGTCGGCAAAGCCGATATCGTTGAAGTCGCTCCCGACCTCGTTCGCAAAGCACGCCAGGACAACCTCCGCGTCTGGAGTTCCGCTCCCAACACGCTTCTCGCCTTGCGCTTCGACGAAGCCCAACCCGCCACCGCTGACGTGCATCTCTGCGAAGCCTTGGCCCTTTCCCTCGACCGCGACACCATGGCCAACGTGTTGCTTCAAAAGCAAGCCGAACCCTCCGCCGCTCTTTTGCCCAACTGGCTCTCGGGATATGCTTTCCTCTTTGAGAGTCCCATGAACCTGGAACGCGCCAAGGAGATCCGCTCTTCCCTTCCCGCCAATGAAGCCGGCGGCGCCGAACCATTGCGACTGCACGTAGATGCCACGGGCGACTTGATGAAATTGTTAGCGGAGCGCGTGGCCGTGAATGCGCGCCAGGCCAATCTCTCTGTTCAAGTCGTCACGCACAT
The DNA here is from genome assembly GCA_964405585.1 of uncultured Acidobacteriaceae bacterium. Classification (GTDB taxonomy): domain Bacteria; phylum Acidobacteriota; class Terriglobia; order Acidiferrales; family UBA7541; genus Acidiferrum. The sequence continues at coordinate 4,530 of CAYOOS010000188.1, forward strand.
CGCTTCGTCAACCGGCGGCGCAGCCCCCGTCTCTTCCGCCAACCCTCCCATGGGTATGCATCTCTTCACCTGGCACTACGATTCCCTTTCGCCGCGCGTGGAACTTGACGCCCTCCTCAAGCAGCTTCATCTCGAGCCCGCCGCCGAAAGCTCTCAACCCTTCATCGATCCCGAGCAGCGCTTCGCCGAAGAGCGCCGCCTGCTGGAGGAGCGCCGCATACTCCCTCTTGTCCTTCTCCCCGAATATGTTGGCATCGCCACTCCCGTGCGCAACTGGATGCCCGCCCGCTGGGGTGCTTGGCGCCTCGCCGATGTTTGGCTGGAGAAGGGCGAATCCGCTCCACCCGGGCCAACTGCCGGCGCTTCTCCCGAAAATTCTGCAATGCCGCATGGCAGGGGAGCTCATCCATGAGTTTTCGCAGCAAAGTCTTCGCGATTTTCCTGATCACCGTGCTGGCCTCCGTTTCCCTTGTCGCCTACGGCGTCACCTATTACACCCAGAAATCGTTCGAGCAGATGGATCAGCAGCGCACCGAAGCCCTCGTCGCTCAATTCCGCAAGGAATTTGCCCAGCGCGGCGACGTTGTCGTCCAACAGGTGGAGAACATTGCCAACGCTGAGATAACCCTAAAGATGGCTATCGATCTGACTCGCCCGAACGTCGATTCTTCGATTTATCTGAAGGATGCCAACGGCGCGGCTCAGGACCATGGCCTCGATTTCGTCGAGTTTGTAAGTTCCGACGGCACGTTAATCTCCTCCGCGCAATATCAAGCCCGTGTTGGCTACAAGAATGACTGGGTCACGAGCGTCAAGGACTGGCGCGGTTCGCCCGCATTCCTGAAGAAGGAGGAATTGCCCGACGGTGTCGAGCTCTCGCTGAGCGCCGTACGCAATCTCCCGGTCGGCGATAAGAGCCTCTACATCATCGGCGGCCGCCGCATGGACCAGAATTTCCTGGCCTCTCTGGCGCTTCCTTCCGGCACGCGCGCTTTGCTTTACCGCAATCTCGAGGCGACTTTCACTCCCACAGCGCTCACCGACGCTGCCGGTCCAATCCCACAGCCCGATCTGTTGCAGCCGCTCATCGAGCAGGTGCAGAAGCAACCCTCAGCCCCGACTCTCGTTACGACCATCGAGTGGACCTCCGACCCCGCTTCCTCCGAAACCTTTCATGCCATGCCCCTCACGGGCCGCAATGGTGAAGTGCTCGGCGTTCTCTTGCTGGGGAGTTCGCGCAAGGAATTGGTCATCTTGCGCCGCCAGATTTTGAATACCGCCGCGCTCGTCGCCTTCGCCGCCATTGTCATTGGCCTCCTCATGAGCTGGTGGGTCTCTCGCCGCATCACCCGTCCTGTCGAAGAGCTTGCCAATGGCGCTCGCGACGTCGCCTCCGGCCGCTGGGAAACGCACATTGACGTCCACGGCAGCGACGAAATCGGCCAGCTCGCCACCGCCTTCAATGACATGACTCGTACCCTCGCCTCGCAAAAAGAAAAGCTGGTGCAGACCGAACGCGTCGCCGCGTGGCGCGAACTCGCTCGCCGTCTGGCCCATGAACTCCGCAATCCGCTCTTCCCTTTGCAAATCACCGTCGAAAACCTTCAGCGCGCCCGCCAGCTTGGCCCGCAGCAATTTCAGGAAGTTTTCAACGAAGCTACCGCTACTCTCAAAGCCGAACTCGCCAACCTCAACACCATCGTTGGCCGCTTCAGCGATTTCTCCAAAATGCCCGCGCCGCATTTCACCAGGGTCAACGTCAACGAAACGCTGCGCAACGCCGTGCGGCTCTTTGAACCCCAGTTCACCGCCGTCGGCAAACCCTCCATTGCCACAGAATTCTTCCTTAGCGAATCACTGCCGGAAATTGACGCCGACCCCGATCTCCTCCATCGCGCCTTTCAGAATCTCGTCCTCAACGCGCTTGACGCCATGCCCGCCGGCGGCACCATCACGCTAAAAAGCAGCGACGCCGGCGAATCCGTCCGCATTGAAGTCGCTGACACTGGCAAAGGCCTCACGCCCGAGGAGTGCTCGCGCCTTTTCACTCCGTACTACACGACGAAGCAACTGGGCACGGGCCTTGGCCTCGCCATCGTGCAGTCCGTCGTCAGCGATCATCACGGTTCCATTTCCGTTTCCAGTGAAGAAGGCCGCGGCGCCACCTTCCGTATCGATTTGCCCAAACGCCAGTCCGGCGTAACGGCAAAATCCCGGGAAGATTCTGTCTCCCACGAGGCCGAGTCCGCCCCAGCCGCCGCCTCTGATTAGTTTTTGATTTTGTGGCACAGGCATTCCTGCCTGTGCTCTTGGGGTTTCCGGCTTTTGTAGCGGCCGCTTTCCAAAGCGGGAGCCTTTCTCCTGGTGCATTACCGGCCTATCCTGGCCAAAAGGATCACCGTGCCACGCAAAGCCCATCTTCTCCTAATCGACGACGACGCCAATACCCTCGCCTCTCTCGCTCGCGCCTTTCGTCTCGCCGGTCATGAAGCCACCGTTTGCGACAACGCCCTCCGCGCCGCCGAACTCATCCAAAATCAGCGCTTCGATCTCATCCTCTCCGATGTCGTCATGCCCGGTAAAAGCGGCCTTGAACTCCTCGAAGAATTGAAAAAATCCGGCGTACAGACTCCCATCGTTTTGATTTCCGGCCAGGCCAACATCGAAATGGCCGTGAAAGCCACCCGCCTCGGCGCCCTCGATTTCCTCGAAAAACCGCTTACCACCGATAAGCTTCTCCTCACCGTTGATAATGCTCTCAAACTCACCCGCCTCGAGGACGAAAACCGCGAACTCCGCCTCCGCCTTGGCAAACACGAACTCGTCGGCTCCGGCCCGGCCATGACGAAACTCCTCGCGCAAATCGATCGCGTGGCCGCCAGCGAGACTCGCGTCTGTATCTATGGCGAAACGGGCACTGGCAAGGAACTCGTCGCCCGCGCCATCCACGAAAAGTCGCCGCGCCACGAAAACGCGTTCATCACTTTGAATTGCGCCGCTGTTCCCGCCGAGCTCATCGAATCCGAACTCTTCGGCCACGAAAAAGGGTCGTTCACCGGCGCCGCCGCTCGTCACACCGGCAAATTCGAGCAAGCCGAGGGTGGCACGCTCTTCCTCGATGAAATTGGCGATATGCCGCTGGCTATGCAGGCCAAGCTTCTTCGTGTCCTCGAAGAAGGCGAAGTCGAACGCGTCGGCGGTGACAAGCCCATCAAAGTGAACGTCCGCGTCATCGTCGCCACCCACCGCAATCTCCATGACCTCGTCAAGAAAAACGAATTCCGCAGCGACCTCTATCACCGCATCTACGTTTTTCCTCTGACCCTCCCTCCTCTGCGCGACCGCCTCGAGGATTTCCCCGATCTCATAGCCCACTTCGCCCGCCAGGTGGCTGCGCAAAATGGCTGGAAAGATAAACTCTTCGCCCCAGAAGCCATCGAGGAA
>CAYOOS010000189.1:0-7970 GCA_964405585.1 uncultured Acidobacteriaceae bacterium
CAACTTCGCAGGCGTCGAGCATCGCCTGGAATTTGTTGCCGAAATTGCCGGCGTTCGCTACTTCAACGATTCGAAAGCCACCAACGTGGACGCCACCTTGAAAGCCATCGACGCTTTTCCTGGCCGCATCCTGATCATCCTCGGCGGAAAAGACAAAGGCAGCGACTACACCGTCCTGCAGAAGCCCCTGCGCGAAAAAGCCATTCTTGCTCTCCTGATTGGCGCCGCCGCGGACAAAATCGAGAAGCAGATCACCGGCAGCGTGGCCATCGAACGCGCCGTCACCCTGGACCGCGCCGTGGAACTCGCCGCACATGCCGCCCAACCGGGCGACATCGTGGTTCTCGCTCCGGCCTGCGCCAGCTTCGACCAGTTTCAGAATTACGAGCATCGTGGACATGTCTTCAAGAAACTCGTCCATCAATTGCGCGAGAGTTCGACACACGATTCTTCCAGTAAGGGGTGAATGACTTGGCGAGACGTTCCGATACCGACCGCTGGCTCTTTATAGTGACGCTGGTGCTGTGCCTGCTTGGGGCGGTAATGATTTTCAGCGCCTCCGCCGTCACCGCGCAACAGCAGTTTGGCCATTCCTACTATTTCGTGGCGCGACAGGTGGTGTGGCTGGCCGTCGGGCTGCTCGGCATGGATGCGCTGATGAAACTCGATTATCACCGTCTGCGCGAACCCGCGGTTGTCTACACGGCGCTCTGCCTTGTGGTAGTGATGCTGCTCGGCACGTTTTTTCTGGATAAGTCGCATGCCACGCATCGCTGGATTCGCTTTGGGCCGGTTGGTATTCAGCCGTCGGAACTTGCCAAACTAGCTGTGATCCTTTATCTGGCCTGGTTTCTGGATTTGCGCCGCCGCGCTCCCACCAGCCTCGATTTCCACAAGCAGGATTTGCTGCAGACGATTCTTCCCGCGGTTGCGCCCATACTGGTTTGTGTGGGACTGATCGTTGCGCAACCGGACTTGGGTACTTCCGTGGACATCGTGCTCATCATGACGGCGATTCTGTTCGTCGCTGGGCTTTCCTGGAAATGGGCGGCCGTGGGCCTGGGAGCGGCTCTGCCCGCGCTCTACGTGCTGATCGATTTCGTTGCCTACCGCCAGGCTCGCTTGATGGCTTTCTTGCACCCGGATTCCGACCCGCAAGGTGCGGGCTTTCAATTGCTGCAATCGCTCATCGCTGTGGGCTCGGGCGGCTTCACGGGCGTTGGCCTTATGGAGAGCAAACAAAAGCTCTTCTATCTGCCAGAGGCGCACACGGATTTCATTTACGCGGTCATTTGCGAGGAGCTTGGCTTCATCGGCGCGGTCATCGTTATTAGCTTGTTCGCGGTCTACGCCTGGCGCGGCCTTCGCGCGGCGTTCAATGCTCCTGACGGGTTCGGGCGCATGCTGGCGCTCGGCGTCACCGCCATGGTTCTGTTCCAGTCGCTGATTAATTTTGCCGTGGTGCTGGGAATGATGCCCACCAAGGGCATTCCGCTCCCGTTTGTCAGCTATGGCGGATCAAGCTTGTTGGTGATGCTGTTGGCAACCGGCGTGCTCCTCAATATTTCGCAGCAGGCTGGTTGCCGCACGGTTGTGGATGCGTAGACGAGGCCGCGAATGAAGCTCTTGATTGCTGGCGGCGGCACTGGCGGTCATGTCTTCCCCGCGATTGCGATTGCGCGGGAGTGGTTATCACGAGGTGCAGAGAGGGAAGTCGTGCTGGTGGGAACACAACGCGGGATTGAGATGAAGCTGGTGCCGCAAGCCGGGCTGCCGCTGGAGACGATTCGCGTCGCGGGCCTCAAGGGCAAGGGAGGCATAACGCTGCTGAAGAATCTCGCCATGCTGGGCAACGGACTTGCCGACTCCTTTGGCGTGTTGAAGCGCCACCGGCCCACGGTTGCCTTCGGCGTGGGAGGTTACGCTGCCGGACCGATGTTGCTGGCCACCTGGCTGCACGGCATTCCCAACGTGATTTTCGAGCCCAACGCAGCTCCGGGATTCACCAACAAAGTGCTCTCGCGCTTGGCGCAACGCATCGCTACCGGCTATGAAATTTCTGCCCTCGAGTGGGGAAAAAAGGCGGTGGTCACAGGTTGCCCCGTGCGACCGGAATTCTTCTCCATCCCTCCACGCACGCCCGAAAAACCTTACCGGTTGCTGATTACCGGAGGCAGCCAGGGCGCTTTGCCCATCAATCGCGCATTCGTGGATGCCATGGATCTTCTCGCGGCACGAAAGAATGAGCTGCAGGTTGTACACCAGACCGGTGAACGCGATTATGATGCGGTGCGCACCGCCTATGCCCGGCGCGAGTTTCCTGCGCAGGTTGCGCCCTTCCTCTCGAACATGGCGGAGCGCTTTGCCTGGGCGGATGTAATTGTCTGCCGGGCCGGCGCAATTACTGCTGCGGAAGTAGCCGCGGCGGGCAGGGCCGCTATCTTCATTCCTTTCGGGCGCGCCACGGACAGTCATCAGTTGCGCAACGCGCAGGAAATGGCCAACGCAGGCGCGGGAAGAGTGATCCCCGAGCCGGAGCTCACTGCGGAGCGTTTGACCCGCGAGATATTTTCCCTCCTCGACCAGCCCTGGGAGATCGAAAGCTTAGCGATGGCGGCACGCCGTGTAGCCCACCCTGACGCGGCGCGCGAAATCGTGGATTTAATTGAAGAGGCCGCGCGGCGAGCGAGCCGGAAGGAACCCTTACGCGCATGATGGTATCGTTTCGCAATTTTCAACGCATTCATATGGTGGGCATCGGCGGAATCGGCATGAGCGGTATCGCCGAAGTCCTCCTCACTCTCGGCTATTCCGTTGCTGGCTCAGACACCCGGCCCTCCACGATCACCGAGCGGTTACAGGATCTCGGCGCAACGATTTTTGAAGGACACCGGGCCGAAAACGTCGAAGGCGCGCATGTTGTGGTCATCTCCTCCGCCGTGAAGCCCGACAATCCCGAAGTTACCGAAGCCCACAAGCGCAAAATCCCTGTTATTCCCCGCGCGGAAATGCTCGCCGAACTCATGCGCCTGAAATATGGCATCGCTGTCGCCGGGGCACATGGCAAGACCACCACGACCTCGATGGTCGCTTCCATTCTCGCGGCCGCTCATCTCGACCCCACATTTGTCGTTGGCGGCAGGGTCAACCAGGCTGGCACAACCGCGCGTGTGGGCCGTGGCGAATATTTCGTTGTCGAAGCCGACGAGAGCGACCGCAGCTTCCTGATGTTCGCCCCGGTCGTCGCCGTGGTCACCACGATTGACCGCGAACATCTCGATCAATATTCCTCGCTTGAAGACATCCAGAGCGCTTTTTTGCAATTCGTGAATCGCGTACCATTCTACGGCGCGGCCATTCTTTGCGTAGACGAACCGAATGTCCAGGCCATCATCCCCAATGTGAAGCGCCCCATCATCACTTATGGAACTTCGAGCCAGGCCGATTTGGTCATCAGCGACATCCAGTTGAACGGACTGACCAGCGATTTCCGCCTGACCTACAAAGGGGACGACCTGGGAATGTTCCATCTGCCGCATCCCCCGGGGATTCACAATGTGCGCAACGCAGCCGCGGCCGCTGCCGTCGCGCTTTATCTGAATGTTTCGTCTGACCTGATTCGCGAAGGACTGGCCAAATTTGCCGGCGTGGGCCGCCGCTTCGACATCAAAGGCGCCGTTAGCAACATCACCGTTGTGGACGACTACGGCCATCATCCCGCCGAAATTCGTGCCACGCTCGAAGCCGCACGCGGGTGCAAGTTTAATCGCTTGCTCGTGCTCTTCCAGCCGCACCGCTATTCGCGCACGCAACATCTCTGGGACGAGTTTTCCCGCTCCTTCAATCAAGCGGACCTGCTCGTACTGATTGATATCTACGCGGCCAGCGAATCGCCCATCGCTGGCATCACCAGCGAAGCCCTGGCCAACAATATTCGCGAAGCGGGCCATAAAAATGTCCACTATTACCGCTCTATGCAGGCCGCTATCGAATTCGTGTTGCGGGAAGCCAAGCCGGGCGACGCCATTCTCACTATCGGCGCGGGCAACGTCAGCCGCGCCAGCAGCGAGTTCATGGTTTTGCTGGGTACGGAATACCGGATGACCGACGGGGTAAAGGATGCGCATTGAAGATCCCAACGTGTTGAAGGCGCTGCGCTCCCTTGATGTCGAGTGCACGCCCGCCGTGTCTCTCGCCGAGCTCACGTACCTCGGCATTGGCGGCACCACGCATCTCCTCAGCATCCATCGCCACGACGCCATCCCCGATCTCCTGAAGTTGCTCGACAGCCACGCCGTCCCGCACAAGTTCCTCGGCGGTGGCTCGAATCTTCTGGTAATCGACGGCGAATTGCCCTTCGTCGTCCTGCAACTTGCCAGCCCCGATCCCGACGTCGTCATCGAGGGCAATACCGCGCACGTGGACGCGGCTGCGGATCTTGGCCGCACCGTCACGTTTTGCGCGAAGCACAACCTCGGCGGTATGGAGGGCCTCATCGGTGTTCCCGGTACGGTGGGCGGCGCGCTGCGCATGAATGCAGGCGCCTACGGCACGCAAATCGGCTCCTACGTCCGCGAAGTCACTCTCTACCGTGCTGCAGACCGCAGCATCGAAACACTCCGCGGCGAGCAGATTTCCTTTGAATACCGGCACACTTCATTCGCACCGGATGATATGATGCTCACAGTGAAGCTGGAACTTCCCTCCAAACCGTACCCTGAAATTCTCCAAGGCATTCGTATCTGCAACGAAAAACGCCGCGCCAGTCAGCCCCTCGGGCAAAAAAGCGCCGGTTGCATCTTCAAGAATCCTCCCGGAGCCTCCGCCGGCCGCATGATCGATGAACTCGGCCTGAAAGGCTTTGCTGTGGGCGACGCCCGTGTAAGCGATCGCCACGCCAATTTTTTTATCAACGCGGGCCGCGCCTCTGCCGCGGACATGCTGGCTCTAATCGCCGGCGTTCGCGAAAAGGTGCGCGCGGCCTTCGGTGTGAATCTTGAAAACGAGGTGGTCGTTTGGAACGCTTGAAGCCCATCCAACGAAACTCTGCCGCAGCGGCGGCTGCCGCCGCGGACCAGGAAGCCTACCGGCCAGAACTTGTCGCGGACGAAGAGCCCCGTTATCTGCGCCGCCAGAAGCCCGTGGAGATTCGCCGCAAGAAATTCACGGGCAAGACCTGGCCGTTCTATCGCCGTGTGTTTGTCTGGACGGTGCTCGGCGCGATTGGCACAACCGTCGCGGTGTACGCCGTTCGCTATGCCTTGTACTCCCCGCAGATGCTCTTGCTCAAGCCGGATCAGATCGAAGTTTCCGGCAACCACATCGTGCCTCGCGAAGAAATTCAGAAGCTCTTTGTGCACGACCGCAATCGCAGCGTGCTGCGCATTCCGCTCGATACCCGTCGTTCCCAAATCCAGGAACTCTCGTGGGTCGAAGAAGCTAGCGTGCAACGCATCCTCCCCAATCGCCTGCGTATTGAGATCACCGAGCGCACGCCCATCGCTTTCCTTCGCAATGGCGGCGAACTGGTCCTCGTGGATGCCCACGGCGTTTTGCTGGACCGCCCCGAGGGTGAAGATTTCCATTTCCCCATCGTCACCGGGCTTTCGGAAAGCATGCCGCGCGAAGAACGCGAAAAACGCATGCAGACCTATCAGGAATTCTTGAAGGATATTGAATTGGTGCGCCCCGGCTCGAGCGATCGCGTCAGCGAGCTTGATCTTGGCAATCCTCGTGACCTGCACGCTGTGCTCACCGGACTCGGCTCCGGCGATTCCGCGCAAGCCGTCACCGTGCACTTCGGCCAGAACGATTTCACCGGCAAGTACCGCTTGCTGGTGGAGAACTTCGCGCAGTGGCAAGCCAATGCAGGCCGCGTGCAGTCCATCGATCTTCAATATTCACGGCAAGTGGTGGTGAACCCCGACACCTCCGCCCCAGCCGCGAAGCAAAAATAGGCAACACTCAGGAGAACGTTTTGGCAAAGAAAGATAAGTACCTCGTCGGGCTGGACATCGGCAGCACCAAAACCTGCGCGTTGCTCGCGGAAATGGAAAACGAGCAGGTACGTTTTCTGGCGTTGGGCGCCGCGGAATCCAAGGGATTGCGCAAAGGCCTTATCGTCAATCTGGATTCCACGGTCAGCTCCATTCGCCGCGCCGTGGAAGAAGCCGAAAGCGTGGCCAATGTTCCCGTCGAGGCTGCCACCATCGGCGTCGCCGGCAGCCACGTTCGCGGCGTGAACAGCCGCGGCGGCATTCCTCTTGGCCCGCGTTCCCGCGACATTGAACGCGACGACGTGCGCCGCGCCATTGATACTGCTCGCAACATCTCGCTTCCCGATGACCGCGAAGTCCTGCACGTTCTTCCGCATGAGTTCATCGTGGATGCCCAGGACGGCATCCGTGATCCCATCGGCATGGTTGGCCAGCGATTGGAAGCCAACGTTCACATCGTCACCTCGTCCATTGCCGCAACGCAAAACTTGGTAACTGCGGCTAACAAGGCAGGCATCCTCATCAGCGATACCGTCCTCGAGCCACTCGCTGCCGCGGAAGCTTGCCTCACCCAGGACGAACGCGATCTCGGTTGCTGTCTCCTCGATATCGGCGGCGGCACCACGGAACTGATCGTCTATGGCGGCGGTGTGGTTCGCCACACCAGCGCGGTTGCCATTGGCGGCGACCATTTCACCAACGACCTGGCCGTCGGATTACGCACGCCTATTCCTGAAGCCGAAAAGATCAAGCGGCATCACGGCTGCGCCTCCGCGAGTCTCTTGCACCAGGACAACTCCATCGAAATCGCCAGCGTCGGCGATCGTCCGCCGCGCACCATCTTCTCGCGCATGCTCACGGACATTATCGGGCCTCGTGCTCAGGAGCTTCTCGCCCTCATCGCGGACGATTTGCGCCGCGCTGGCCTCGACTCCCAGATTCCCGCCGGATTGGTTTTAGCCGGTGGCGGCGCGCGACTGAACGGATTTGCGGAATTCGCCGAGCAGGGCTTCCATCTTCCGGTGCGCATTGCGGAGCCCAGAGGCATCCAGGATTTGCCGGAAGCTGTTGCTCAGCCCGAATACGCCACGGCCATTGGACTTGTGCTGTATGCCGCGAAAGCGCGGCGTTCCGCACAGCATCGTTCGGGCGGCTTCGTTTCCAAGTTGAAGTCGATGTTCGCGAGCGCGTGATTCAAGCGGGAACACTAGCCGCGCCGACATGGTCGTCGGCCACTGGGTTGCTCTTATCGGCTAGCGGCGAAGTTGAAGAGCTTGTGCACTAGCCCCAGCGGGTCAGTAACACGGCCCGCAGGGCAGCTTAATCAGGGGGATTTCCACAGCCCGGAAAAACTCCCTGTAGAATCGCCTAAATGCGCGATTTATAAAGGATTTGGACCAGCCGGACAGGGGGAAAGGCATGACACCGAAAGACGCAGGTATCCGGATGAGCTTCAGCGAGGAGTTGCAGCCCGCCAAGCTGAAAGTGATTGGTGTGGGCGGTGGCGGATGCAATGCCGTCAACCGCATGATCCGCGCCAAAGTGGAGGGCGTGGAGTTCATCACCGCAAATACGGATCTGCAAGCTCTAAAACTTTCACAGGCCCCAGTGAAACTGCAACTCGGCGCAAAATTAACCAAGGGTCTTGGCGCGGGCGCAAACCCCGAAATTGGCCGCAAAGCTGCCCTCGAGGACACGGAAAAAATTATTGAAGCCCTCGAGGGCGCAGATATGATTTTCATCACCTCCGGCCTGGGTGGTGGCACGGGCAGCGGTGCTGCTCCCGTGGTGGCTTCACTGGCCAGCGAGATTGGCGCGCTCAGCGTTGCCGTGGTCACCAAGCCTTTTGCCTTTGAAGGCAAGCGCCGCATGCTTCAGGCGGAGCAAGCTCTGCAGGAATTGATCGGCGTCGTGGACACCGTCATCGTGATCCCCAACGAACGCCTGATGGAAACCGTCGAGCCCGGCACCAGC
>CAYOOS010000190.1:0-7949 GCA_964405585.1 uncultured Acidobacteriaceae bacterium
TCACAGGTCATCGGGAGCTCAGCAGAAATGAGCACTGGTGAAATGAGCACCGGTGAAATGAGCACTGGCGAAATGACTGGCGAAATGAGCACCGGCGGAGACCAGCGCCCGCGTGCCCTCGTCGACCCGCCCTACGACTTCGCCGACTATCGCAGCACTAAATGGCGCGCCCCTAAGCGGGCGCTCCTGCCGCTGCCGCTTGGGGCAACCGAGCAGCAGGGCCCACTGTTCGGGCAGGACCGCGTCCAGCCCGGGGACAGTGATCTTACGATTGGCGGGGACGGGGAGCCCATAGGTGAACGCATCATCGTTACCGGGCAGGTGACAGGTGGGGATGGTCGACCGGTCCGTCGACAGCTTGTGGAGATCTGGCAGGCTAATGCAGCAGGCCGTTACCGTCACCCGGTGGACCGCCACGCTGCCCCGCTCGACCCCAATTTCACCGGCGCCGGGAGATGCCTGACCGACGACGAGGGGCGCTACCGCTTTATCAGCATTCGGCCCGGTGAGTACCCCTGGCAGAACCATAAGAACGCCTGGCGCCCCGCTCATGTCCATTTCTCGGTGTTCGGGACCTGCTTCAGCGAGCGCCTTGTCACGCAAATGTATTTCCCGGGTGATCCGTTGCTCGCATTCGACCCGATCTATAACAGCGTGCCGGTGGAATCCGCGCGCAAGCGCTTGATTTCAGTTTTTGATTGGGCAACGACCACTCCAGAGATCGCTCTGGGCTTCCGTTTTGATATTGTGCTGCGTGGCCGCAACGCCACTCCCATGGAGCGATGACATGAGCGGAGAAACTACGCCTTCGCAAACCGTTGGGCCGTATTTCAGCATCGGTTTTGATTGGCTGAATCGCTCGGATCTCACGCACGGCGCATCCGGCGGCGAGCGTGTCACGATTCGTGGGCGCATTCTGGATGGCGAAGGGAAACCTGTGCCTGATGCTTGCCTCGAGCTCTGGCAGGCTGATACAAGCGGCAAGTATGCTCAGCCGGAAAATGCCAAGGGGAAATCGCAGGATCAAGATTTCTTTGGTTTTGGGCGCATCCCCACGAATGAACACGGTGAATTCTCCTTCACGACCATCAAGCCCGGCAGCGTGCCTGGGCCGGATGGTTGCTCGCAAGCACCCCATATTCAAATTACGGTGTTTATGCGTGGGTTGCTGCGCCGGTTAGTTACGCGACTTTATTTCCCTGATGATGCAGCGCACGCAACAGATCATGTCTTAAATCTTGTGCCCGCTGAGCGCCGCGCCACACTGATTGCCCGGCCCGTCGCGACGGAGCCGCAGATTCTTGAGTGGGATATTCGTTTGCAGGGCAAAGACGAAACCGTATTTTTCGATTGTTGACCCACGGAGACACTGCCGCCGATGAGCCTTCTCGACGCATTATTTCGCTACGACGCACTGGATAAGCTTTTCACCGACGAAGCGCGCATTCAGGGCATGTTGGATTTTGAGGCTGCGCTCGCCCGTGCTGAGGCCAAATGCGGGATTGTCCCGCCCGCTCAAGCGCAATTCATCGCGAACAAGTGCCGCGCGCAGCATTTTGACTTCGCGGGAATCGCCAAGGATGCCGCGCTCTCCGGCAATCTGGCAATCCCTTTGATCCGGAAACTTACGGAACTGGTCGCGCTTGAGAACAAGGATGCAGCTCGCTTCGTTCATTGGGGCGCCACGAGCCAGGATGTGATTGACACCGGTTGTATTCTGCAAGTGCGCGGCGCGTTGAATCTGATTGACCAGGATTTGGCTCGCCTCAGCGGTAGCTTGATCGCACTTTCCGAAAAGCATCGCGCCACGCCCGTTGTTGCTCGGACGTGGATGCAGCAAGCCCTACCGACCACATTCGGGTTCATTGTTGCGGGCTGGCTGGACACGATTACCCGTCACCGTAAGCGCCTCGCCGAAATCAAGCCGCGGGTCTTGGCTTTGCAATTTGGCGGTGCTGTTGGCACGCTCGCCGCACTTGGCGGTCGCGGCCCAGAAGTCGCCAGGGTTCTGGCCGAAGAGCTCGGCCTCGCGCTACCGGCAATTCCCTGGCACACACAGCGCGATCGCATTGTGGAACTTGCGACCAGCCTGGGCATGTACACGGGAACTCTGGGGAAGATCGCGCGAGACATTTCGCTGCACGCACAAACGGAAATCGCCGAACTCTCTGAGCCATTCGTCGAAGGGCGCGGCGGTTCTTCCACCCTGCCTCACAAACGCAATCCGATCACTTGCGCGGTGGTTCTTGCGGCCGCAACGCGTCTTCCCGGCCTTGTCGCCACGCTCCTCTTCGCCATGCCACAGGAAGAACAACGCGGGCTGGGCGGCTGGCACGCCGAATGGGAAACGCTTCCGGACATCGTTTATCTTTCCGGCGGAGCGTTGCATCACTTGGCAGAAATGTTGCCGGGCCTTGAAGTGGACGTCGAGCGCATGCGCAAAAATCTCGATATCACCAATGGCCTCATTTTTGCCGAGGCCGTCGCCATGGCCCTCGGCGATCGCATGGGCAAAATGCCCGCGCATATTGTTGTGGAAGCCGCTTGCAAGAAAGCGCGCGAGCAGAATCGCCACCTGAAGGACAACCTTCGCGAAGAATCGAGCCTGCGCGGGCATCTGACGGCGGCGGACCTGGAAAACCTCTTCGATGTGCGCAACTATTTGGGAAGCACGGATGAATTTATCCGCCGCGTGATTGCGGAAGCCCGCGCCGTTTCGTAGTCTGCTGTACGAGGAGCGCCACGCTCATGCCTTTTGCCAAATTGCCCGATGCGCAAATCTTTTATGAACTGTCCGGACCGGAGCACGCCCCCTTTCTTGCTTTCTCCAACTCTCTCGGCACGACGCACCGCATGTGGGACCCGCAGGTCGCGGCGTTCACAAAGCACTTTCGTTTGCTGCGGTACGACACGCGCGGCCACGGCCAATCCAGCATCACTCCGGGCCCGTACACCATCGAGCAGTTGAGTTGGGATGTTGTGCGCCTCCTTGATTTCCTGCAGTTGGATCGCGTTTATTTCTGTGGGCTTTCCATGGGCGGAATGACCGGTATATTCCTTGGAGCGAACGCGCCGAACCGGTTCCACAAAATCGTGCTCTGCAATACCGCTGCGAAGATCGGCACACTGGAATCCTGGAATGCGCGGATTGACGCCGTGCAAAAGGGTGGCATGCGTGCGGTGGCTGGCGCCGTCCTTGAGCGGTGGTTGACACCTTCTTACCGCACGGCTCATCCCACAGAGACCGCGGGGGTCTTGCGCATGCTCGAAGAGGCAAACCCGGAAGGTTATGTCGCGAATTGCGCCGCAGTCCGCGATATGGATCAGCGCGATGCCCTGAAAAATGTCAAAGTGCCCACGCTTGTCCTTGCCGGATCGCACGATTCAAGTACGCCAGCGGCGGATGGCCAGTTTATTGCGAAGCATATTCCCGGCGCCAATTACGTGGAATTAAACGCCGCGCATTTGTCGAACCTCGAAGCCCAGGACGAATTCAACAGCCATGTAGCCACTTTCCTTTTGAAATAAGAGGAGTTTTATATGGACGAACGCGATCGCCACAAAGAAGGACTGAAAGTACGCCGCGTGGTGCTGGGAGAAGCGTATGTTGAGCGCGCCCAGGCGGCCGAGAACGAGTTCAATTCTGCCTTTCAGGATTTGATCACGCGCTATGCGTGGGGCGAGATATGGACGCGCCCTGGCTTGCCACGAAAAACGCGCAGTCTGACAACAATCGCGATGCTCGTCGCTATGAATCGCGGTGATGAATTGAAGATGCACATTCGCGGCGCGCTGCAGAATGGCGTGACTCGCGAAGAGTTGCGCGAAGTGCTTTTGCAAACCGCGATTTATTGTGGCGTACCCGCGGCGAATTCCGCTTTTCACCTGGCGGAAGAGGTTTTCGCTGAAATCGAGGAGTAGCAACAGCGCGAAGGTTCAAACCAGCACGGGCGAGTCCGCAAGCACTTCTCCGACCCAGCGCACGGAGCGCAAGTACAGGTCGGGCAGGAAATTCTCGTGCAAGCGGATGTGCCGGGCGGAATGCGCCAGTTGTTCCCAAGTCCCACTCTCATAGTCCAGCACGACCTCGAAAACCGGGCGGTAGCGGCTCTGATGGCCAAGCAAAGCTCTCTTGATCTCTTCATCCACGGGGATTTCCATGAGCACGTCAGCCATCGGAACGTTTAGTAGTGCGTCCATCACCGAGAGCAAGCCTAGCAGGAAGAGCTCGTTGGTCTCTTGAATCATTCCGATTTTCTGGCCGATCAGTTCGCAAAACATGGCCCGGAGCAATGGCAACCGCAGCAGATCATCCGCAACGGAATCACCCAACGCCGCGACACTGACGAGGGAGATCCACTTGCGCATGGCGCGCTCTCCCAGAAGCGTGAGTGCGTGGGGGATCGAATGGATTTCCACGCGAAACGCAAATGCCGCGGAATTCAGGTAACGGAGCAGACGGTACGACAGCGATACGTCGCGCTTGAAGATCAGCGATATTTTGTTCAGATTGAATTGCGGCGCATTGGCGGCCTGCAATAGTTGCAGGTACACCGTTTTGTTTGCCGGCACGCTTCTGCGCCCCACAATCTGCGGGCGGCAGAAGAAATAACCCTGAAAAAAGTCGTAACCAATGTCCAGGCATCTGTGGAACTGCTGATCGGTCTCCACTTTTTCGGCAACGACGGGGATGCCGCGCCCGTGACAGATATCCACGACTCGCTTCTGTTCCTCAAAACTGGTCAGGAGCACATCCAGTTTGACAAAATCCGCGATGTCCAACAGCGGACGCACGTCCGGGTGATCGCAATAATCATCCAATGCAAAACGGTAATTCTGCTCTTTCATTCTGCGGCAAGCGCCAAGCACTTCTTCATCTGGTGAAACGTTTTCCAGAATTTCGCCCACGACCAATTCGCGCGGCATAAGCGTCAAATAATCCTTCACCAGAAATTCGCGCGTGCAGTTGAGGAATGCGGGCAGCCCCTCGGTCATGGTCTGAATCCCCATCAGAAACAGCTCGTCCATTCCATTTACATGGAATTGGTCACCGGCCATGGCGCGGCAGTAATTTTCCGGGCCATAGCGCGACAGGATCTCATAGCCGAACAATTTCCGTTTGGGAGTCAGGATGGGCTGGCGCGCCAGGAATCGATTTAGTGTCTCGGGTGTCGTCATGCGCAGAAAGACCGCAGGAAGCTCCAATGGCGGGAATATGCACCCCGAGTGCCATGCAGCCTACTTCTTTTCCTCGGGTAGCGATTCCAACAGCAACGGTAAATTGCACGCCAAGGTGCTTATTGGAAGGAATTTCCCGCTCGGGAAGGCGGTCAAGGAGCAGCAAGCGTCGAGCAAGTCGACAAAAGAAGTGAATCGTAAAAGGAATGTTTGTTCGCTTTTGGAACATCCCCTTCCGCGAAACTTGTTCGCCTGCTCCACATATTCTGGATGGCAGCTTGCTCTATTAATTCGGCGACGGCGGAGATATCGGGCTGTGTGTGCGTGCGCCGCCTGCGTTTGCGAACTGAGGTCCTGCGTGAATCCGGTCACCTACGACATCCTGACGCAACGGGTAAAACAGTTGGGCAATCTACCCGCCATGCCAACTATCTTGACGACGCTCTGCGAGGCATTGAGCGCGCGCGTCAATAAGATCAATGTTGGCCAGATCGCGCGGACCATCTCTTATGACAAATCTCTAACCGCACAGTGCCTGCGCGAAGCCAACTCAGCGCTGTATCGCCAGCGAGGCGACGTGGCGACCGTTCGCGAGGCCGTCCTTTCGCTGGGGCTTTGGCGCATTCGCGACATTGCTTTCTCCTGCAATCTTCCTTTGCTGTTTGCCAACCTCAACAGCGGCGTTAAAAAAGAAGTGTTCTGGCGTCACGGTTTGGGCACCGCGGTGGTTTCACAAAGGCTCGCCGAAACATTCTGCGCAGCCAATCACGAACAGGCCTACCTAGCCGGACTGCTCCACGACATCGGGTTTCTTGTTAACGCGATTCTTTTCCCCGAGGATTTCCGCGAGGTTATGAAGGAGGCCGCCACGGAAAGAGCTTCCATCGAAGCAGTGGAACTCCGCGATATGGGATTCACGCATGCGGAAAGCGGGCGCATTCTCGCGGAACTTTGGCGGCTGCCGGTGGAGATCGCCGATGCGATCGAATATCACATGCATCCGGAGGAGCAGGTCCCACCGAACGACGTGACGTTCATCGTCAGCGTCGCGGATCAGATTTGCAGAAGATGCGGCATGGATTACGGCTACGAGATCGAAGGCGAGAAGCCTTTCGCGTACCTGGAATGCTGGCAGGAGCTAAGCAGAAAATTCCCGGCAGCAGACACATATTCCGAAGCGGATGCCACAGCTGTGCTGGAACACTTCGTGGCAGAAGCCCACGCCCTGGCCGACGAGGTCATTTCCCCGGCGTTGGTGCGGTAAACAACACTTCCACAAGAAGCCCGCGGCAATTATCTGGATAGGCCAGCTAATCGTTGAATACGTTGGCCCGCAACGTATACGAGCTGAGCACCTTCATGTAATTACCGCGTTCAAATGCCGTGGGATCCGGCACGGAGCCGTGGCTCATGCTTCCGCACATCTGCTGAATGGAGCTGTACTCATGCTCGTCCAGCCAGCGATCCGCTTCGGCCAACACGTGGGCTGCATGATGCACGCCGTTGCGCAGCAACGCGGAAGTCATGAATGCCACTTTTGCCCCAGCCAGGATGCATTTCAGAAGATCGCGCGAACTGTGCACGCCCCCCGTGATTCCAAGATCGGCGCGCACATGGCCGAACAGAATGGCGGTCCAATGCAAGCGGAGAAGGAGTTCCTCGGGGCGGCTGAGAGCCAGTGAAGGAGAAACCTCCAACTGGTCAATGTCAAAGTCTGGTTGATAGAAGCGGTTGAACAGGATGATGCCGTCCGCGCGCGATTCATCCAACCGCACGCCCATATTTGCCGGGGCACTGAAAAACGGCGAGAGCTTCACAGCCAGGGGGATGCGCAGGCTGCGCTTCAGTTGTTTCACCAACTCAATGTAGCCCTGCTCCACCTCTGCTCCGCTCAGGGCCGGGTCCGTGGGGATCGAATAGACATTCAGCTCAATCGCATCCGCGCCCGCCTCTTCCATCAAACGGCCGTATTGCAGCCAGCCGCCGCTGGAAACGCCGTTGATACTGGCGATGATAGGAATGTCCACGGCTTCCTTGGCATGCCGGATTAATTCCAGATAGCCATCCGGACCCAGGTTGTAGGTTTGCAGATCAGGAAAGAAATTCGCGGATTCCGGGAAGCTCTCCGAGCCTCTTGTAAGATCCGAATCCACGGCCAGACTTTCCAATTCCAACTGCTCTTCAAACAACGACGGCAGAACCACACCCGCCAAGCCATGATCCTCGAGCCGCTTGATGTTATCCACCGATTCCGACAGCGGCGAAGCTGAAGCCAGCAGGGGTGATTTGAGGTTGAGTCCGAGGTACTTCGTCGAAAGGTCGCTCATTCCTCTTCTCCTCCCTTCTTCACGGGTTCAGGTGCGGTATCTGGTGCTTCCGGTGCAATGTGCGGCGATTCAGAGCGCCCCGCCATGGCGGCCCTGTTGGCGTAGACGCGCCACTGACGTTCCACATCGTCCTGCGCCAGTTTCAGCAATTCTCGCGCTGCTTCCGGATCGCTTCGAACCAGCATGGTGTACCGCGCTTCCTGGTAAGCATACTGCTTCAATGGAATGCTGGGCGCCTTAGAATCCAGCAGGAACGGATTCTTGCCTTCCAAGCGCAGCGAAGGATTGTAACGCATCAGCGGCCAGTAGCCCGCCAACACGGCCTTTTTCTGCTGGTCTAATCCCATGGACATATCGTAGCCATGGGCAATGCAGTGGCTGTAAGCAATGATCAACGAAGGCCCGTCGTGCGCTTCCGCTTCCAGGAACGCCTTCACCGTATGA
>CAYOOS010000191.1:0-7857 GCA_964405585.1 uncultured Acidobacteriaceae bacterium
GGACCGGTTGTTGGCAACGCGGTTTGCGAATCCTGAACCAGGAAATGGCGGCGGAGCAGCATTCGGCTGGCTTATCTTGGTGTTCTCGAACGAAAGGTCCAGACGCACCTTTGCTGTGGCATCGTAGTCTACGCGGAACGCCGGGAAGTAATTGGTTATCGGAGAACTCACGTTCCAGCGAACGGTTTCAAGATTGGGGTCGGTAGTGGACAAAAGGGCCGCCCCGCCAGAAGTAACGGCTGAATTGATGAGAGTTTGTTCGGTTGCAATTTGGGAATTGACGGCCGCCGGAAGGCCAGCAGGCTGCGCCACCTGCGTGAAAAGATTGACAACAGTTGGAGTTGCATTATTCACAGTTGATGGCAGTGTGAAAATGCCCTGCTGTGCGTTGGGCGTCAGATAGGAATTGGTTGCGGGGTAGCCACCGGGCTGCTTGGCCATCGAGAAAGATCCGAAGAAGAACAGCTTGTCCTTTAAAATCGGACCGCCAACGGATCCCCCAAATTCATTGAGGATTAGCGGGTTTCGCGGCAGTGGGGTGGGTGTTGCGGCATTGTTCAGCCAACTGTTGGCGTCCAGGTCGCTATTCCGAAAATCTTCAAAAATTCGCCCGTGATAATTGTTGGAGCCTTGCCGGGTCACGAAATTCACCTGCATTGTCGCTGTGCCCATGCCTTGATTCAGATCAATCTGGCTGGTCTGCACGGTCATTTCCTGCAGATCCTCCAGGCGTGCCTGAAGTCCGGGTTGTACGTTGCCGGCAAACTTCATGCGGCTCGTTGAAGACGTGACGCCGTCGATGCTGTTGCCCTGCGCGATCATCGGCAGCCCATCCCACGTTCCGCTGCCTGGCACGCCGCTGAATCCCGCAGTCAAGAATGCCAGCGAACTGATATCGCGGCCAAGTATCGGGAGGTCTTCGATCTGTCTCAGGTCCAGCGTAGTGGCCATGGCGCTCGAAGTAGTGTCGATAAGCGGGGAATTGCCCGCGTCGACAACCACCTTCTCAATGATCTGCCCCACTTCCAGCGTGACTTTGACGTCGGTTGTCCGGCCGCCTTCGACAACGATGGAATTCTCGACTCCGATTTTAAAGCCGGTTTTGGATACCAAGAGTTGGTAGGTACCGATGGGCAGTGTCACAAAACTGGCGCTGCCGATCTGCTGGGTGTCTGCGGTGTACGCCTTATTGGAAGCCAGTTCTATCAGGGTGAGCTTCGCGCCTTGCACAACGCTACCCTGGGCATCGTAAACAGTTACCGACACGGTTCCCAGCGAAGTCATCTGCCCGAGAGCAGGACAAACGTTTAGCAGGAGCAGCAGCGCTAAACCAAGCAACATCGCGTGAACCCTTCCACTACCCGATAAATGCAGCATTACATTCTCCCTTCTCTTGAGAACGCGGAATTCTTAGTCCATCCGGCAAACATCACGCACCCCGCAAACTTGGTCTGAACGGAAGCAAATACGGCTCGCGGCATGTGTGGGAGAGGCGGAAACCGGCAAAACCGAGCAGATAGTCAGCCCGATTGGCGCTCTGCCAGGAAGGCCCGCCCAAAAGAGTTTTCGGTAAACGTTTTCGCATCTGCCCCCAACACACCGCCTGAGCGCCACGAATTATCCTACTCTGTATACATTATTAAATATTTTGTCAAGACCAATTTCTGGCTGCACTAGATTCGCCTTTCTTCTATTGCCCTGTTACAGCCAGCTTCGGGCACCGGGCGCCAGCGGGCAGAGGCACTCTGAACTGGAATGAGTGGAGGGGTGTTACACTTAAGCCTTGAGGCCAAGCCAATTCGTTAAAAAGGCTTGAGATAACGTATACTGTGCTAGATTATAGTAACTGAGGCGGAGCACTTCGAGTGGACATCCGTGACGTTGCCCGGCGAGCGAAAGTATCCACCGCGACGGTGTCGCGCACGGTAAACCAGGTTTCGACGGTAGATGCGCGCCTGGCGAAACGTGTCTGGAAGGCCGTCGCCGAGCTCGGCTATTACCCCAACCGGCAGGCACGAACGCTGGTCTCCGGAAGAAGCCGTACCTTCGGGCTGATCGTTTCGGAAATCACCAACCCCTTTTTCCCGGAATTTGTGCAGACGTTTGAAACCCTGGCGGTCGAACAACGCTACGAGATCCTGCTGACCTCGACGATTCACGATCCTAAGCGCATGGAACTGGCTGTGCGCCGCATGATTGAAGGACGCGTGGAAGGCGTGGCCATCCTGACATTCGGAATGGAAGATGAACTGTTGGACCATCTGCGTTTCCGGAACTTGCCGCTGGTGTTCGTCGACGTTGGCCCGAAGGCGCCGCGCGTCAGTAATATTCGCGTGGACTACGCGGACGGAATCCGTCAGGCCATTCAACATCTGGCGGCCCTGCGCCACGAACGAATTGGCTTCGTATCGGGGCCACTGGCGCTCAGGTCCGCGATTGCTCGAAAAGATGCGTTTGAAGACGCGATGCGTGAAATCGGCTTGCCGGTTAGGCCGGAATATGTGGTCGAGGGAGACCACCGGCTGGAAGGCGGGAAGAGGGCTCTGCAGAAGCTCTCGCGGCTCCAGGAGCGGCCAACAGCGCTTCTTTGCTCGAATGATATGACGGCCATTGGCGTGATCCGTGAAGCGTTTGAACTGAAGATCGCGGTGCCGCAGGAATTATCGGTGGTGGGCTTCGACGATATCCGCATGGCGGATTTCATGATTCCTCCGCTCACCACGGTACAAATGTCGCAGACGGAACTGGCCCGGCTTGCCTTCAACGCCCTGCTGAAGGAAGTAAAGAGAGAAACGCCGGCGCCGGAGGGCACCGAATACATCCTGAAAACGCGCCTCGTCCTGCGGAACTCGACGGCGTTTCCGCCAAACCACGCGGCGATAAAGGCATCGAACAGTTCGGAGCGCAGTGGAAACGGAAACGGCTGACAAGAAGTGAGTCTGCTGTCAGCGCAATTCGCCTCGTGCGGCGCATGCCCCTGTTCCCTTTCACAATTCAAAAGTGCTTAACGCGGGCGGATCTGCGCCCACAGGACCACGACGGAGCGTGGCGCGGCGCGATACACAAAACCCGGCACGACCGTGGCCGCGTGCCACAAGGAAATATCCTGCGGCGAATCCAGTGAGGTATCGATCCAGCGGCGCCAGGGATCGTACTCGCCGGAATTTAGGCGCGGAAGTTCGAAATCGAGCGGCTCCCAAAATGCATTGAAGATATTGTGATAGTGCAGATTTTCCCGGGGCAAATCTAGGCCGAAGGCAATCGAGTGCGAATCTGGCCCCCAATCGGGCTGATGAAGTTTGACGCCATGCCACTCTTTTTGCGCTTGATGGAGCAACTCGACCAGGGTGAGCCGCTGCATTTCCGGTGCAAGATCCCGCCGCAAACGCTGGCCGATCAGCAGACGCAGAAAACGTTGCACATCGCCATGTTTGTTCAGCAATGACCAGTCGAACCAACTGATTTCGTTGTCCTGGCAATAGGCGTTGTTGTTGCCTTGCTGAGTGCTCCTGACTTCATCGCCCATGGAAACCATGGGCATACCGATGGAAAGCAGAGTGGCGGTGAGAAAGTTCTTCACCTGGCGGTTGCGCAGCTTTTCGATTCCGGGATCGTCCGTGGGGCCCTCGACGCCGCAATTCCAGGAACGATTGTCGTCCGTGCCGTCGCGGTTCTGTTCGAGATTGGCCTCGTTGTGCTTATGGTCATAGGAGACCAGATCGTTCAGCGTGAAGCCGTCGTGGCAGGTGATGAAGTTGATGCTCTGCTCGGCTTCGCGCTCTTTGTGACCATAAAGATCGGGGCTGCCGATGTAGCGCTCGGCAAAAGAACCGACAGAGTCTCTATTGGCGCGGAAGAAGTCGCGCATGTCGTCGCGGAACTTGCCATTCCATTCCCGCCAGCTATCGCCGACAAAGCTGCCAACTTGATAGAGGCCGGCGGCATCCCAGGCTTCCGCGATGAACTTGGTTCCGGAAAGAGTGGGATCGGAGTCAATGTCCCAGAGCAGGGGAGGATTGGAGAGCACGTTGCCGGAGGAATCGCGGGCCAGGATGGAAGCAAGGTCAAAGCGAAAACCGTCGACATGCATTTCCTGGACCCAGTAGCGCAGGCTGTCCACAATCATGCGGCGTGCCACGGGATGGCCGGCGTTTAAGGTATTACCGGTGCCGCTGAAATCGGCGTAACGCGAGCGGTCTTCATCCAGAACATAATACGCGGCGTTATCAATGCCGCGGAAGCTGAGCGTGGGACCAGTCTCTTTGTTTTCGGCGGTGTGATTGAAGACGACGTCGAGGATGACTTCGATGCCCGCCCGATGCAAGGCCTTGACCATGTCGCGGAATTCGTCCACGGGCCCGAGCGGGCCGCGGCGCGAACTATAGGCCGGATGAGGCGAAAAAAAATTGACCGGCGCGTAGCCCCAATAGTTCACGAGTCCGGGCGGGCAATCCTGCGCATCGAACGCAAACACGGGAAGAAGTTCAATGGCGGTGATTCCCAGATGCTGCAGGTAGGGAATCTTCTCAATCAGGCCGCGAAACGTGCCGCGAAGATTCTCCTCGATGTCAGAATTCGGATGACGGGTGAAGCCTCTTACGTGTAATTCATAAATGATGGTGCGCGTGGAGGGGGTACGGAGCGGAGTATCGTCCTCCCAATCGTATACGCGCGGATCGACAACAACACTTTTCATTGCCGACGCGAAATTATTCCCTTTCACGCTGGCGGCTTGGCGGCTGTAAATCTTAGGGATGACGACAGCCTTGCCGTAAGGGTCGAGAAGCGCTTTTTCCGGGTCGAAGCGGAGGCCCTGAGCGGGATCAAACGGGCCGTGAACCCGGTAGGCATACAGTTGGCCCGCGGCGATCCCGGGAATGAAGGCGTGCCAATAGTGCGTCGTAAGGTTGGCGACTGGATCGAACGAAACCGTGCGGGAGGGCTTTGCCTGATCTTCCTGGTCAAAGAAAAGCAGATCAACACCAATGGCTTCACGCGCGTACAGGCTGAAATTGGTTCCCGTGGGGAAAACCGTTGCCCCCAGGGGAGCGGTGTGACCTTTCGTATCGATGAGGGTCATGAGTTGCCTAAGCGAGAGGGAGAGTTGGGTACGGCATAGCCTTCGTGCTTCCGGCTGGCATTAGGACCCGAAGGAAGGCTACGCCCACATCGTAACTTAGATTGGGAATGGCAGGCGCTTATCTTTGCGCTGCTGGGCCGTTCTTGCAGATGAAATGGAATGTCGAGGGACAAGCAAAACGATGGGTCTCAACGGGTGCGGCGGAGGGTGTCAATCCAACTGGCAAGGGTTTCGTTGTACGGCGATTCGAGGTCGAAGAACTCGATGCCCAAGCCGACGCGGGGCTTGACGATGCGGACGATCACCAGCGCTTCCAGGACCTGGCCTTTCCGGGTGAGTTTCAAGCGCGCGCGGCAATTCAGGGGCAGAGCTTTGCTGGTGCAGATGAAGCAACCGCCAAGCGAGATGTCCGAAGTGACGCCTTCGACCTTCTGTCCGCTGTGCATGTCGGTGATTTCGGCGTCAGCGGCAAAGGGATAGCGGATGGTGTAACGGCGATCGCGCACCCCCGAGATTCGGTTGGGCGGGTCGTTGGTGCGGTCGGGCATAGGAATGACTTTGCTCACGCAAGGGACTCAATAGACAAGAATAGACAACCAGCGCGCCAAGGCGGATGAGGCCCACTGGAAACAGTGTGGCCGAAGGGGCTGGGATTGTGAACCGTGTTGCGGGGCAGTGTCCTCCTAAGGGTAACGGTGGATGTGCCGTGAGAGGGCTATTAGTGGGTTCGACAAGAGCGGAAGGAGGAAGAGTGGGACAGGAAGCGGGCATGGTAGCCTGACGAGGTAAGCGACCCTCTCAAGAACAAACACATGCGCGCTGAAGGAATACGTCAGAGCGACCGGATCACGTTGCGTCTGCAGGTGGAAGCATCGTGGTTTGGAAGCAACGGAGTGGCGATAACGCAGCCAGCACACACGATGCTGGTGAGCCGCAACGGCGGCGTGCTGCGGCTACAGGAAAAACTCTTTACCGGACAAGAGATCACGCTGCATCGCAAACTGGAAGGCGACCAGGCGAAGACCACCCGGGCCCGGATAGTGGCGGAGATTGACCGAGAGCCAGAGGGGTTTATTTACGCGGTGGCCATGCTGGAGCCGCAGTTGGATTTCTGGGACATCGAATTTCCGGCGATGCATCAGGCGGAGGAGGCGCTGGCGCGTCTACTGATGGAATGCAGTTTCTGCCAGCGCCGCGAAGTCGTTTACCTGAACGAGATGGAAGTGAAATCCTTCGAGATACGCAAATGCGTGGCGCGCTTTTGCCGGCATTGCGATGCCCCTTCAATCTGGGTGGAAGCAGCCACGGAGCCGAAGATTGATGACACGCTGCCATCGCGGACGGCGGAAGAAGAACGGGTGATCCCGCGGCGAAACCGCACGCGGATCCGGGCGCGTGTGCTGGCGTGCATTCGGCGGCGCGGCTTCCAGGAGGAAGTGGCCGTGTGCGAGGATTTGTCGAAGGGCGGAATCAGCTTCCGCAGCAGGAACAACTATCCCGAGGGGACGCGACTGGAAGTAGCGGTGCCCTATACGCCAGGAGCAGGAGCGATCTTTGTGCCGATTCGGATTGTCTTTTCGCAACCCATCGCGAAGGCGGGACTGTTTCGCCACGGCGCGGCATACGTCAGGCCGCCGGATTAGCACAACAAATATCGCGGCGCCTGAGTTGTGGCCCGGCCTAATACGCACGTTTCCGATTACGGCTTACCGGTACTTCGGGTCCCGGGATCCAAATAGACGGTTGTCTCGTTTATCGGGACCTGACGAAAAGCGTGGTATATGCGCGGTCCGAATAGAAAAAACGTCTCGCAATGTCCTGTGGGAGCGTAGTTATCCCAGGCGCGGTGAAAAATCCGTCAGCGTCAAAAACGTCGACTCAATACTCTCCACCAATTTCCCATTCTCTTCCGTTTTCGCTTTCACGCTCTTCCACTCCGGGTCGTCCTGGAAGGCCTTCCAGTTCGCTGCTGCCGCTTCCCGGCTCGGATGCTCCAGAATGTAAAAGAAGGTGCTGCTCTTCACCGGTTCGTCGAGCGCAGTCCAATACGCGACACTCTTGATTCCATGGTCAGCAAAAAGCTTCATCGTGTGGTCCCGGAAGCGGGCTACCAGGTTCTCTATCTTTCCGGGAACCACGTGATAAATCCGCAGCTCATACACCACAGTGGATCCTCCCATCGCGCCACCTTGCTCCTTCTCCCCGCTAGCCGAATTCTCATGCGCAACAGAAGCGAATGCCGAGTTCATCGCTTCTGCGATCTCGCGGGGCACCAGCACCGCCAACGGCGCCGCTATCAACAATGTTCGTCTGTTCATTCCGCGAATTCTATCAGACTTTACTAGAAACCGACTCATCAGAAACTGGTTCTCATCGAGAACGGAGTTTCTGGTGCGCAGATGTGCGGTAACGGCATTAATCAACCACCGAGACCCTTTCCTCTGGTACCCGTGAGGGCTCTTGACTTATCCCGCTGGGAATCGCATAAAAACGTATTGCTTTAAGGTATTGATACGAGCTAAAGTGTCGCCCGACCTTGACTTGCATTTCCAATTGGTCACGGGGTGACTACTTGAAACGCTGCTTGCAGATCCCCTTCCAGAACGGCAGGCGATGCAGAACTTTCGCGCGCGCCGGCAACGCTCCAACAGCTGCCTCACTGCCGCTGGCCAAACTCTTCCTGCTGCTTTTGTGGCTTGTGATGGGCGTGTTCCCGGCGTGCGCCCAAACGGGAGCGAGCCTTTCCGGCGTGGTGACGGACCAAACCGGCGCAGCCC
>CAYOOS010000192.1:0-7845 GCA_964405585.1 uncultured Acidobacteriaceae bacterium
ACCGCGTGTTGCTCTATTCCTCTGCCACCGGTGAACAACGCGCAAAGTGGTTTGGAGACCGTCCCAAGCTTTCGCGGCATGGCGACCGGCTCTGCCTGGCCAACGGCCGCGCTCATCTTCTCGTCTACGACGTTAAGACCCTGAAACTAACCAATGAATATTTCTTTACAGAGCCTGTGATGTTCAAAATTTTTTCAGAAGACGGAAAGCGCCTGCTGGTAATGACCAGCGATCAAACTCTGTTCCTGCTGGACCTCGCCCAGGGTCAATCCACCCCTGTCCTCGCAAGCCGCTAAACACGGCAAAAAAACTGTACGTCGAATCCGCGTGGGCAAAAGACGAAGCGCCCCGACCAGGCCAGGGCGCTTCGTCAATCCAATCTAAACGGTCCCCGATTATTTCCCTTTCTTCCCCGTCTTCTTTTCCATCTTCTACGCTTTTTTCATAGTCGTCGTTCTCCTTCTATCCTTCATCACTCAGTCTCGAACCGGGCGTGGAATGCGTGCTGCACGCCGTCCTCACCCTTGACCCTCGTATATGGAGGCGCGAGTCGGCTGTCAAGAAGAAACCGATGAAAAAGGAGCTACACCCTCTATTGGGGGGCTTCGCTCGCGGCCGACCCACTGTAGTAACCCTTGCGGGTGAGGATAGTCATGCCCTCGCGGCGAACACGGACTTCCAGGCTATGGTAGTCAACCTTGCGTTCGCCGTGGGGTTCAAAGGACAAGGTGTACTGGTTGCGAGCCTCTTCCGCGATGCGGGAATAGAACTCCTCGAAGGTGTTGCTCTTCACCCCGAAGAAAACGTCGCCGCCCGTATCGTGCGCGTACTCCACCAGCCGGTTGAATTTCCGGTCAAAGTACGCGCTGCCCACAGCCACACTATAGACGGCAATGCCCTGGCGAAGGAGCTCGGCGCGGGTATCGTCGTACTTGTGCGTATTGAACTTGGCGCCATTCCGGCCATCCGAAATCAGGAGGATGACCTTGCGGCGGTCCTTCGGCGGGCGATCCTGGAGCAACTCCGCGGCATTGTAAACAGCGTCGTCCAGCGCCTTGGTGGGCTGGCCCTTGATGGCGATTAACGATGGGTCATTCATCGGCGCGCCCGGTGCCGGCGCGTTGTTGATCGTAGGTCCTTCAAACGGGCCACCAACAGGGCCAGTGGACGATCGCGCATTGGAGGAAACGTCTTTGCGCTCCAATTCGGTGATGAGTTTGTCCTGATCGCGGGTGAAGCCGTGGCCTTCATGAAAATACTGGTCAAATGTGCAGATAAACGCTTCGTCGCTGGTGCTCAAGCCAGCGACAATGGCGCGCAGGCTCGGTTCCACCTGGTCGGCGTCCTTGCGCTTCAGATCGTTATCAATCAGCACGACCAGCGAAATGGGATAGGCATTGGCGGTAAACGAAGTGATCCTTTGCTCCACATCGTCATCAAAAATCCGGAATTCGTCCTTCCTCAGGTCGGCCACAAGATTGCCGTTGCGATCTTTGACGGTGACCGGGACGAGTACATTGGTGGGATAGAGTTTGATCGTGGGGGGAGCTTGACCAGTGGGCGGGGCACTCGGGGCCTGCGCCGCTGCCGGGGGCTTGGCCGGTGTCGTGGCTGGGGGCTCCTGAGCAAGAAGTAGTGGCGTCAGGAGAAATAAGGACAGGGCCAAGGCAAGCTTCCGCGTTTTTCGTGGACAATTCATGGTCATCAGGCCAAACTTTCTTGGGCGAATCCTGCCTCTTACGTTCCACTGCTATTATACGACGCATCCCCGGGGCAGGCTGGTTGCATCGAACTCGGTACTGATGGTTCATGGCAAGGAGCGCAGCGCCAATACGGCTCCGGCCAAAATGCCAGACGATCGCAGCTATAAGGATAACGGAGAATCTTGAAAATCGAGAGAGAGAATATGCCGCTGTGGAATAGAACCTGGAAGCAGGGTCTGGCGCTCTGTGCGGCGATTGCCTTGGCCGTGCCCGCCTTGCCGCAGGCCCAATCGCAAAACCAGGGCCAGGCCCCGCCGGTCATCAAGGCAGAAGTCACGTTGGTCAACCTGTTCGCCACCGTGCGCGACAAAAACAAGCGCGTCATCACGGACCTCAAACAAGACGACTTCAAGGTATTCGAGGATAGCCACGAGGAGAAGATTTCCTTCTTCTCCAAAGAGATGAACCTGCCCATCACCCTCGGACTCCTGCTGGATACCTCGGGCAGCGAGCAGCGCAATTTGCCCACCATCCAGGAAGCCGGAAGCCGCTTTATCCGCCGCGTCCTGCGCAAGGGCGATGAGGCTATGGTCATGTCGTTCGATTCCGACGTCGACCTTCTCTCCGATCTTACCGATGACCGCAGCCAACTCGACCGCGCCATCAACAAGGCGCGCATCAATATTCCCGGTGGCGGAATGATTGCCGGGAATCCCGGCCCCATCGGCGGCCAGCAGATTACCGGCACCGCGTTGTACGACGCCATCTACCTGGCCTGCGGCGACAAACTCAACGGCGAAGCGGGGCGCAAAGCCCTCGTCATCGTGACTGATGCGGATGACGAAGGCAGCAAAGTGCGGTTGGAAGAAGCCATCGAGGCCGCCCAACGCACCGATACGGTGATTCACATCCTCTTGGTCGTTGACCCGCGCTACGGTGGGAACGCCAGCGTGGGCCACAAACTGGCGGAGGATACGGGCGGGCGGATGATCTCCGTGCGTTCCGAAAAAAATATTGAAGAGGCGTTTGACCAGATTTCCGAAGAACTCCGCAGCCAGTACACCCTCGGCTACTATCCCTCCAACAACGCCAAGGACGGGAAATTCCGCAAGATCAAGGTGGAGACGAACAACGGCGAATTAAAGGTTCTGGCGCGCAAAGGCTATTACGCGCCCAGAAGCTGACGCGGCCTATTCGTCCTCCTGGCAATCCAAAAAGATTCATTCCACTGGCGTTCCCGCTAAAGTTAAAATGATTCATCAGCGGACACGCATTGACCGCCGTGTGCGCCTTGGCTAGTATCGCAAGGCGACGCAGCACGACTCCGGTTCAGCCTTGATGATCAACGATACGATTGGGCATTATCGCATCCTGCGACAGTTGGGCAGCGGCGGCATGGGTGTGGTGTATGAAGCTGAGGACACCCGGCTGGGCCGCCGTGTGGCCCTGAAATTCCTACCTGACACTGGTAAACCCGATCCCGCGGCCATGGAACGCTTCTTGCGTGAAGCGCGCTCCGCCTCCGCACTCAATCATCCCGGCATTTGCACCATCTATGCCATCGAAGAGGAAGATGGGAAGACCTATATCGCGATGGAATTGTTGGAAGGAGAATCGCTGGATAAAGCCCTCGCTCGCGCTCCGCTTCCCATTCCCAGGACCATCGAGATCGGTATCCAGGTTGCCGAGGCCCTCGACGCTGCCCACAAGAAGGGCATCGTCCATCGCGATATCAAGCC
Source organism: uncultured Acidobacteriaceae bacterium (assembly GCA_964405585.1). Lineage (GTDB taxonomy): Bacteria > Acidobacteriota > Terriglobia > Acidiferrales > UBA7541 > Acidiferrum. Next base: position 3,443 of record CAYOOS010000192.1, read on the forward strand.
CGCCAACATTTTCCTCACTGAACGCGGCGCTGCTAAACTCCTCGACTTCGGCCTTGCCAAATTGATGGAGCCCGAAGGCTCGATGGAAGGTGAAACGGTCGCTCCGTCGAAAGATACCTTCCTCACAACACCCGGAACCACTGTCGGCACGGTCGCCTACATGTCCCCCGAGCAGGCTCGTGGGGAAGTCCTGGATGCGCGCAGTGATCTATTCTCATTGGGCTCCGTGCTCTATCAAATGGTCACTCGCGCGCTTCCGTTTCCCGGCGCCACCACTGCCGTCATCTTCGGGCATATCCTGCATAGCGCCCCCATTTCCCCTATCTCCTTGAACAGCGAGGTTCCTCAGGAACTCGAACGCATCATTAATAAACTCCTTGAGAAGGACCGCGAACTTCGTTGCCAGGTAGCCGCCGAAGTGCGCTCTGACCTCAAGCGCCTGCAACGTGAAATGGATCCCAACCGCGTCAGTTCTGATTCCTCCGTATCCGCCAGCCGGGGTTCTACCAGCGCAGCGCAAGCGTCAGGGACTGGCGCCGGTTCCACAGCGCAATCCGGAGCAATGGCCCGCACGGGAAGCGGCGCGGTGCTTGCCCAAGCGGCGCCGAAAAACAAAATCGGCGTGAGCATCACTCTGCTCGTGATACTCGCGGTCCTTGGCGCAGCAGGCTACGGTGTGTACACCCTGCTGCCGAAAAAACATCTGGCGCTTGTCGAGCAGAAGCCACAACTTGCGCCGTTCGAGAAATTCACCATCGAAAACGTCTCCAATAACGGCCATATCACGCAAGCCGCCATTTCCGCGGACGGTAAATATCTTCTACAGGCGCTCGAGGACAGCGGCTCGCAATCTCTCTGGTTGCGACACATCCCCACCGCGACCATGAAGCAAGTGGTTGAGCCCGCTCGTACGCGCTATCAAGGGCTCTGCTTTTCCCCCGACGGCAACTACATCTATTTCCTGCGTCGCGATGAAGCGAACGAAGAGGAATCACAGTTGTACAGCGCCAGTGTGTTGGGCGGAGAGCCGCGGGTGATCATTAAGGATGTGGACAGCCCCATTTCGTTTTCGCCCGATGGCCAGCACTTCGTGTTTCTTCGCGAACTCCACGATTCGCCGGCTTGGGATTTGTGGCTGGCCAAAAGCGACGGCACCATCGAGAAGCCGGTCTTCAAAGGCCGCAATTTGCAAAGCGATAGTTACGTCCCGGCGTGGTCGCCCGATGGTGCGACCATCGTGATTCCGGTCGGACTGCCAACCTCCGACGCCATCGGCGGTTACCTCGCATTCGACGTCGCCACCGGTCAAGACCACGTCTTTGCTCCTTCAGCCGACCGCATTTATTACGGCCCCACATGGATGCCCGATGGCAGCGCGCTTATCGTCACTGCCTCTCAGCTCAACGCGGCACACATGCAAGCGCAAATCGGGTACCTGAGTTTTCCAGGCGGGGAATATCGCGCGCTAACGCAAGACACGAATGATTATGGGAAGCTGGGCATTTCCAAGGACGCCAAGACAATCGTGGCCATCCAGAGCAAAGTTCACTTTTCCCTGAGCATTGCTCCCGCAAGCGACCCGGACGACTTGCACCCCATTCCTTTGGTTTCACAAGTACTCCCCTGGCGCTGGGATTGGATGCCGGATGGCCGCCTGGTTGTACCGCAGGCCGGCAGCCTGAAAACCGTTGCCCAAAGCGGACAGGAAACTATTCTGTTCACCGATTTAAAGCACACGCCCGACCAGGCTGCCGTTTGCGGCGATGGGCAGTACATTGTGTATCGCCAACTGGGCAGCAGTGGAGGGTCATCCGCCAATCTGTGGCGCGTGGATCTGACCGGTACGAATCAGAAGCAGCTCACCACGGGCAGAAACGAGCAGGAGCCCACCTGCGCGAAAACCGGAAATTGGGTCTATTACGTGGACAACAACGACAATCGTTACGTGAAGCGCATACCGGTTGACGGTGGCTCGCCGGATACTGTCGCTAAACACGCGGTGGGAGCTTTTGCCCTTTCGCCGAGCGGTAACGAAATCGTCTCTCTCGATGTCCGCGAACTCGATCACAAACTGATGTTGCGCATCGACAATGTGGAAACGCATCAAATGACGCTCAGCGACATCGATCAGCGCGCTTTGCCGGATCACCTGAGTTACACGCCGGATGCCAAAGGCGTCGTCTACGTCGTGCGTGAAAAAGGCGTAGACAATCTGTGGCTGCAGCCGCTCGATGGCACCATGCACCGCCAACTGACCCACTTCAAAAAAGACCGCACCTTCCGCTTTGTCTATTCTCGCGATGGCTCGAAAATCGCCATCGAGTCCGGCGCACAGGAATCCGACGCCGTCCTTTTGCGCGACAATCGCCCCTAATTTCGAAATCTCGCACTTGGCCCACGCGAACAAGCCTCATTTCATTCGAACAACCGCGCTCCAACTCCCTCATTCCAAAAGCCGTTCCCGCTTTGCAACAAATCCCCCCTTATTCGAATCTTGGCTGAACATAAATTTTTTTGAATAATGTCGGCGCGCCGACATTTTTCCCCGCGCCTTTTCTCTCGGGTTTGTCCCTGTAGCGCAGGGCGATTCTTCGAGTCTGCGGCTTTTTCTTGGGTTGTTCTTGCCTGTGTAGGGGCCGCCTTCTGCCTGCCCGCCGCAGGAGGGAGGCGGGCGCCTTTGCTCTTCAATGACAGTAAGAAATCGTTACTTCACCGATCCCGCGGGGATGGTCGCGTTCGTCCGCGCATAATATCCGCGGCGCGCGCGCACCTGGAAGCCCTTGTGCTCCGGCGTATCCACGCGGATCTTGTGGTACCGGCCATCGAGCGAGTGGTTCGTCGGGTTGTAGGCGATGGAATATTGATTGCGCAACTCCTCGCCAATGTCCTGGAAAGACTGATCCAGATCGTCCACATGATACGGGAAAAAGGCGCGGCCGCCGGTTTCCTCCGCAAGGCTCTTCAGGATCTGGTCGCCATCGGTCAGGTGATATTTGCGATTGCCGGATTGTGCCTTGTTCGGATCGTCGAGAGTGACCCACTGCGTGCTGGTGCTGATCGAATAAATCACCACGCTGGTGCGTTGCGCCATCTCGATGGCTTCCGAGCGCGTGTGCGTGGACAAATTGTCTTCGCCGTCGCTGATCAGAATCATGACGCGGCGCACCACGTCCGGTTGATCGCCCGGCGGCCGCGGCGGATGGCTCAACTCTTTTTCGCAAGCCTCGTAAACGGCGTCGTACACGGCAGTGCCGCCGCCGGACCGCGTGCGCAGAATCTGGTCGCGCAGGGCTCCGGTATCATTCGTAAAATTCTGGATAATCTGCGGCTCGTCGTCGAAGGTCATCACAAACGCTTCGTCCTTGCGGGGCCGCAGCACGCTGAACAGGAAATTGTTCGCGGCGTCCTGCTCGAATTTCAGCCGGTCGCGAATGCTGTTGGAAGTGTCCAGCAGCATGCCGATACGCAGCGGGAGATCGCTTTGCTTGCTGAAGTAGCGGATGTCCTGAAGAACGTTGTCGTCAAATACCTGGAAATCCGGCTTTTCGAGCGAGGACACGAGTTTATTGCGGCGATCCAGCACGGTAAATAAAACGTCAACGAGGTTGACGTAGGTGATGAACTGGGTGCCGCTCTGCTGCGGCTTCTCCTGGTCCGGCGTGACAACTGGCGGTGCCGCAGAGGGAGTGGCGGGGTTTTGTTGTTGAGCGAATACCAGCGCGCTGCCCAGCAGCACGGCAATCAGAAGTAGTCCTATGGATAGTCGTCGCATGTTCATTGATTATAAGAAGCCTTTCAGCGCAGCGTCAATTCGTCGCTGCGGCTCGCCCGCCGCGGCAGCCAATTTCTGCAGGTACACCACCAATTCCCCCGGCAGCGGCGCCATCAAGTGAATCGGCTGGCCCGTTCGAGGCTGCGTGAACGCGATTTTTGCGGCGTGCAGGAAATTGCGGCCGAGGACGGGCAGTGTGGTACGGCCGATGTGCAACTGGCCCGCGGCGCCATATAGCGTGTCTCCCACCACGGGGTGGCGCAGCGCGGAGAAATGCACACGGATCTGGTGCGTGCGTCCGGTGTGCAGTTGCACTTCCACGAGCGTCGTTGAATCGATGCGCGCAAGCGCCCGCCAGTCCGTGCGGGCCTCTCGCGCATTGTGCAGCAGCGCCGCGCGTTTCGCGGTCATGCGCGTGCGGCGATTCGGATCGCGCGCAATGGCCAGCTCGATGCGTCCGCTCTCTTCCTTCAAGATTCCCTGCACCAGCGCAACATAGATTTTCTGGATGGAGCGCAGACGAAATGCTTCTGCCAGCTTTGCATGCGCAAAATCATTTTTTGCCACCAGCAAAATGCCGGAAGTTTCCTTGTCCAGGCGATGCACGATGCCCGGCCGCAGCGGATCGCCG
>CAYOOS010000193.1:0-3570 GCA_964405585.1 uncultured Acidobacteriaceae bacterium
GTGCCATGGGTGCCCTCAGCCCTCCGACCGCAATGCTTCGATCGGGTCGAGTTTCGCGGCGCGCATCGCGGGGAAAATTCCAAAGAACAGGCCCACCGCGGTAGAAATACACAAAGAAAGAATCACGGCGCTGAGCGGGGTTTCCATGGGAAACGAAAAGACGTGCCTGACAAAAAATACGATGGCATAAGCGGCGATGATGCCGATGACGCCACCAGTGGCCGCGAGAACGGCGGATTCCGTCATGAATTGAAGGAGGATATGCTTTTTCCTGGCGCCGAGAGAGCGACGGAGGCCAATCTCTCGCGTGCGTTCGGTGACGCTGGCGAGCATGATGTTCATGATGACGATGCCGCCGACGACGAGGAAAATGCTGACGAGAGCCATGGCGACGAAGGCGATGTTCTTGGTCAGGTCGTGCCACAGGCTCATTATGGAATCAGAGCCGATAATGCCGAAATTATCGGGGGCGTCGTAAGGAAGATGACGCCAGGCGCGGAAGAGCATGCGCGCTTCGTCCTGGCTGGCGGCCATGAGTTCCTGGTTGGGCGCCTGGACGAAAATAGTGACGTAATCCTGGCTGGTGTGCCAACCTTTGCGCCAAGTGTTGAGCGGCATGATCATGTAGTTGTCTTGCGATTGGCCGAAGGCGCTGCCGAGCGGCTCGGCAATGCCAACCACTTCGTAGGTGTGCGTTTGTACACGAAGGGTTTTTCCAATGGGATCCACGTTGGGGAAGAATTTGGTGGCGAGGTCGGGGCCGATGAAGACGATTTCCGAACGGTGATCGTCATCGGATTGAGTGACGAAGCGGCCCTGCGCGACAGAGAGATTGCGGACGTCGGCAAAGTTGGCAGTGGCGCCAATCATGTTGACGTTTTCCATGGTCAAATTGCCGCTTTGCACCATGACCTGGTGTTCTTCCTCCGCAGCGACAGCGGAAGTGAGCTTCATGTTGTCGCGGAGGCGCTCGTAGTCTTCGTAAGTAATCATCGGGCGCTTCTGTGCTTTAATCCAGGCATCTTCACTGGTGATGATGCCGAAGCGGTGGACGATGAAGACGTTGGCGCCGAGATTGGCGATGCGATCGGCGACGTACATGTTGAGGCCGGCGATGACGCTCATGACGGCGACGAGAGTGGTAACGGCAAGAATGACGCCGAGCAGGGTCAAGAAGCTGCGGAGTTTGTGAGCGCGGAGCGCGCTGAGAGCGAGTTTAAGGGTTTCACTGACGGTGACCCAGGCGGCACGGAAGCCCTTGGCGCGCGCGGACACCCCGGCGAGGCCGTCCAACGGCGGGACACGGGTCAGACCGTCCAAGGAGACAACGCCCAAGGTGAGCTCCTAATAAGGGATACGAAGGAGGGAGCGGAATCGTTCCACAACCCAACATATGTTAGACGTCGGGGAGGCGACTTTTCTTTCGCTAAACCCGCGTATAATCTCGACTCACTGCATAGTTTACTCCGTTGGGGGCGGGGAGGGAATGGGAAGCGGGGAGAGGGTGAGCAGAGGGCTGAATTATCTATGAGTTGCGGACGAGCCGGGTTGTCAGGGTGGCGAGTGTTGGCTGGGGTTGTCTGGCTGGCCGGGAGTCTGCTAATGGGCCAGACGAGCGGCGGGCAGGATGCAGGCACGGTGGCACCCGTTGCGTCCTCCCAGGATGGGAGGAGTGACCTGTTCGAGAGGGTGGTGGCGAACCAGAAACGCACCGATCAGGAGATGGATCTTTACGAGCGTTTCGAGCGCCTGGAAACCCGCAAAACAGGGAGCGACACCAGGCCGGGAGAAGTGAAAGTCTGGCGAGTATTTCCTGCCGAGGTGAGCAACGACAGAATACCCCTATCCGCAGAAGGAAAGCCCCTCAGTGCGGAGAGCTACCAGGCAGAATTGCAAAAACTGGAGAAGCTGCTGATTTGGGCTACACAGAAGGGGCCGGGTCAAGACGAGGCACTGACGAAAATGGCGCGCAAACGGAAGGAACGCAACGACCTGATTGAAGCCACGCACGCGGCGTTTATTTTTAGCCTGGTGGGGCACGAAATGCGGGGCGAGCGCAGCCTGGCAAAGTACAGCATGGTGCCGAATCCGAAGTATAAGCCCACTTCGCGAAATGCGACGTTGCTGACAAGGGTAAAAGGATTTGTGTGGATTGATGAGCAAGCCGGAGAACTGGCGAAGGTGGAAGGAGAAGTGAGCGAGGACATCTCACTGGCGCTGTTTCTAGCTAAGGTTTACAAGGGAAGCCACTTCATGCAGGAACGCTACGAGATCGAGCCGGGGGTCTGGCTGCCGACCTACCAGCAGTACGATTTCGATGGGAGAAAATTCCTGCTACCGTTTGCGATCCACGAGCGAACGACTTACACGGATTACCACCGAGTGGGGCACCCCAAGGAAGCGCTGGAAGTGGTGCGTGGCGAATTGGGCAAAATGGCTGGGGAGACGACCGCGCCGTGAAACCTAATGCGATAGAATGGGTTAGATAGTACTAGTCCTAGCCCGGCCGATCGGGAGGAACCATGATCCGCTGGCCCGTAACCCTGTTTCTATTGTTAGTGAGTCTCGTGCTGCCGACTGGCGCGCAGACGAATGGGGCGAATACGCCCGGGCAGAGCCCGAGCACAGCAGCCCCGCCGCAATCCGCGAACAATCCTGCTCCAATTCCGCCGAAAAAAGTATGGACGAACGACGATCTTGCCGGCGCAAGCGGGAAGGCTCCCACGGCGAGCGACAAAAGCAACCAGAAATATCCGCTTAGCAAGGCGCCCGACCCCGCGACGGTGGACCGGATCCGCAAGAGCCTGGAGAAGCTCGAGGGGCAAGTCGAAGATATAGACAAGCAAATGGCCATTTACAAGGACTTTCTGAAGGGCGAGCCAGTGTCCACCGACAACTACGATGTGAACAAGGGATTCAGCCGGATACCAGTAGAACAGCAGATGCTGGCACTGGAGAAGAAGAAGAAAGACCTGGAAACACAGATTGACGCACTGGATGAAGAGGCCAGGAAGAAGGGGATTGACCCCGGGCTATTGCGGACGAAGGAGTGACCCGATGAAAAACAGGATTGTGGGGCTCAGTTTTCTGCTACTGGGGTGCGCCGTGATTTGCCGCGCGCAAACGCAGGACACGCCGAAAAAGGATCCGACAGACGCGAAGCCTGCGGCGGCGCCAACGGATCAGAGTGCACCCAAACAGGATGCAGCGGCCACGCCGGAGAAGAAGAAGCCGAAGAAAGTGTGGACGAACGACGAGATGGCGACCTTGCCGGGGCAGATTTCCGTGGTGGGCGAGGCAAATCAGGGAGTGGAGTCCAAGCGGGCGCCGGGGCACGATTCGTCATCCACTGGTGGGGACGCCCAGCAGATGCAGATCGACAGTTACCGGAAACAGATCAGCGACCTGCGCGGCCAGATCGATGCCGCGGACCAGCGCATCGCGCAATTGAAGGATTTCAAAGGCGAAAACAGCAGCCCCACGGGCGGAATCAATATGAACCAGGGATACGACATGGTGCCCGTGGAGGATCAAGTCAAGCAACTGGAAGCGAAGAAGAAGAAGCTTGAA
>CAYOOS010000193.1:3670-7831 GCA_964405585.1 uncultured Acidobacteriaceae bacterium
GCTTTGGCTTCCGGACTGATGGTGACCTTGTCTTGCGGAATAGGGGAAGAGGAGGCGGGCGGTTGTGAAGCGGGCTGCGGCGGACGATTCGATTGAGCCTGATGCACCGACGGATTGCCATGGGTCGCTTGGATGGACATGGTTCACCTCAGTAAGTCCATCGGCCAGCCAGAGAGAAACTTTAGGGCAGTTGAGAAAGATTGGGCGAGAGAGGCCTCTAGCCGCCGGAATTCCCTGCAAGCATCAGAAAAAGCGTGAGATAGCGTTTTAGTTTTTGGGTAATGAGGAAGTTCTCTTTGACGTGGGCATGGCCGCGCTCGCCCAGCCGGGCGGCAATTTCCGGATGAGAGAGCAGAAAGCGAACCTGGTACGCGGTGCCTTCGACGGAATGAGCGAGCAGGCCGGTGTGTTTGTGAATCACCTGGGTGGGGATGCCTCCAACAGCGGAAGCCACCACGGGCTTTTTCTTCCAGAGAGCTTCGGAGACGGTGAGGCCGAATCCTTCGCGAAGACTTTTTTGGATGACGATGGTGGAAGCGCGTTGAAGAGCGTTCACTTCCAAGGGAGCCCATGCGGGAAGTTCCAAGACCTTGATGTCGGGATCTCCGGCGGCGGCGTGTTGAACTTCTTTCAAGACTTCCGCGCCCTCCGGATCATCGGAAGCGCTTCCTCCCGCCAAAACCAACTGACAATCGAAGTAGCGTTTGACAATGCGATAGGCGCGGATGACGCCAACAGGATCCTTGAGGCGATCGAAGCGTGAGATTTGCGTGAGTATGGGGCGCAGCGGATCGATCTGATAGCGGGAAAGCACGTCGGCGATAAATTCCGGGGGCAGTTCGCGGTTTTTTTCGGAGAGAGGATCTATGGCGGGATGGAAAAGATATTGGGGAATGGAGAGCTGGCGGGCAAATTCGGGCGAAGAAAAGATCGCGCCGTCATATTTGGAGACAAAAGGCTCAAGGAAATCCCAGACCGCGCGATCGGGATGGGAGAGATCGATGTGGCAGCGCCAGATCCAGTGCGCGGAAGAATTTTTGCGTGCGGCGATGAGGCCGGCGGGTTGCGGGTCATGAATCACGACAAATTCGGAGTCGAGAGAGAGGCGGCGAAGATTCAGGTCGGTGTAAGCGCGGAAAACATCGAAATCGCGAGGATCGGGGTGATACGGCTCACCATGAAGAGCGTTGTGAAATGATTTGGTGACAGCGAAGAAGTCCTCGCCGCCAGTCATCACGTCCCAGCGGATACGCAAGCCGAGTTCTTCGGCAAGGGGCACGAAGCGATTGAGGATTTCGGCCACACCGCCACCAACGGCCGTGGAATTAACCATTTCGACGGAACGGCCCTGGAGCGGCTTGGCGAGCGCGCGCAATTCTTCGAGTTCGCCGGCGCCGATGACGGCAGCGTAATCATCGAGGGGTATGCGGCTAGCGGTCTGCACCGGGTTCATGTTTTCTCCTCTCGCGATCCAGAAGGCGAAGCAGTTTGGCGCGCGCGCTATCGAGCGTGTTGGTGTAAATGTCGATGCGATTGATGTTGTCGGCCAGGGGCATCAAACCGAGACCGTTGGCGAGCCAGTGGGAAAAATCGTTGGTGCGCAAGTGGAGGCGCAAACGCGAGGAGATGAAGTGGAAGAAGAAGCTGGCGTGACTGAGCCGTGAAATGCCATCACGGAACTCGTCAAGATTGGCGGCGGCAAAGCCAAATGGCACGTTAACCTCGACGCTTTCGCAGAAATAGAAACGTTCGAGCGCGGACTGACGGGCAAACTCAGGATGTTCTTCGCAGAAAGCGCGGACGACGCGGCAAAGATCCTCACGAAGCGCGGCGATGGAAGGGTAGTCACGAATGTCGAGAGCGGCGAGCTGTTCCGCGAGGGCATCGCGGTTGGCGTCGGCAAGGACCCATTGGGCAAAATCGTTGGAAAAGCCCTCCGTAAGAAAGTGGTGGCTGCTGAGGGTTTGGAAGGTGTGGTGAAAGATGGAGGCGTCGCTGCATTGCTCAAGTCCGGCCAGGAGTTCGGCGAGAGTGCCAGCCGAGAGATTGCCGATGCGCGTGAGATAGGCAACGGTGAAAAATTCGAAACGAGTTCCATTTAGCTGCATCCGTAGATCTCCTCAGAGGGTTTCATGACGGGAAGTAAACTCCATTGGGCTCGGGGGCGGTAATACGAATTTCCGTGAGATCGGAGAGAAGATTGGCAGCCCAGCGGTAGACGTTATGCTCGTGAATGGTTTTGCGCATGCGGGCCATACGGAGCCCCTGGTCTTCTTCGGTCATTTCGAGCGCTTGATGAATGGCGGCAGCAAGTTGCTGGACATCGTAAGGATTGATGAGGAGCGCGTCGGGAAGTTCATTGGCGGCGCCGGCAAAGGTGCTGAGGATAAGAGCACCGCGTTCATCGTCACGCGCGGCGACGAATTCCTTGGCTACCAGGTTCATGCCGTCATGCAAGGAAGTGACGAGACAGACCGAGGCAGCGCGGTAGTAGCGGAGGATTTCCTCGTGGGAGTGATGCCGCTTCAGAAGCACGATAGGTTTCCAATGCGCGGAGGGGAAACGGGCGTTGATGCGGTCGGCTTCGGCGGAGACTTCCTCGAGAAACTGCTGGTAACGGGGAATGTCCGTGCGGCTGGGAGCGGCAATCTGCACGAAGGAAAAGCGCCGTTGAAAGGCGGGATAGAGTTCGAGGAAGAGCTCGATGGCGCGGAAACGTTCGAGGATACCCTTGGTGTAGTCAACGCGATCCACACCGACGCCGAAGAGAGAAGCTTCGACGCCCAGTTCGGCGCAGAGAGCGGCGCGTTCTTCGCCAGAGCTTTGAAAATTGTGAGGGTGAAAACCATTGGGAGAAAAAGCGACGCTGATGGGATAAGGGCGCACGCGGGTGGTGTGGCCTTTGCGGTTGACAGCGAAGCGATCCCACTCGGTAAGAGCTTCGAGGGCGCGGTCCACGGTTTCCAGGAAATTATTGCAATGCGTCTGGATGTGAAAACCGATTAAGTCGGCGCCGAGAAGACCGTCCACGAGTTCGCGCTGCCAAGGACAGATGCCGAAGACTTCGGGATTGGGCCAGGGGATGTGCCAGAAAATGGCGACCGCAGCGTCGGGGCGGGCTTCCTTGACCATGCGCGGCAGAAGGGCGAAGTGATAATCCTGCGCGAGAAGGATGGGCGATTGAGTTCCGGCCATTTCCTGAAGAACCGCATCGGCAAAGCGGCGATTGATTTTTTGATACTGGTGCCAGTCGTCGAGGCGGAAGGTGGGGCGAGTGTGAGCGATGTGGCAAAGAGGCCAAAGGCCCTCGTTGGAAAAACCTTCGTAGTAGCCGCGATCTTCTTCGTCGGAAAGCCAGACGCGGCGGAGGGTGTAGGTCGGGCGATCCGGAGGAACCTGGAGATGGTCCAGGGCGTCGACGACTTCGCGGTCGGCGCTGCCGGAACCGTTGGCAATCCAGGTGCCGTGGCAGGCCTGAAGGACCGGTTCGAGGGCAGTGACGAGGCCGCTGGCCGGCACGATGGTTTGGATGGCGTCACTTTTTTCCTGGAAGACGTGCATGTAGGGCTCGCGATTGGAAACGAGGAAAAGGGGCTTGGCGCCTAGTTTGTTGGCCAGGCTGACGCGAAGACGCTCGGCGGTCCAAACGGAAGACTGAGTTTCGCGGAGCTGCGCTTCCTCCTGAGCGACGGCGCGAGCGGTGTCCAGTGCGTGCGCCAGGTGCTTCACTTCGGTGTGAATTTCGTCAAAGAGTTCTCCGTGCGGGAGATTGGAGGGGCCTTCGGAGGAGCCGGCACGGAGTGTGTGCAGCCACTTCACAGTGGAGGCCAGGGGGGCGGTGAAATTCCAGCGAACCAGGATTGAGGCTAGGGAGGTGATTAGCAGAGTCTGCAAAAGGGCGGTGAGTAGCGAATCGCGAAGGGAGAGAGAAATGCGGTGCTCGATGTAGGAGGTGTCGTAGATAACGACGAGGGAGCCGGATGATTCGGCGTCGCGATGAAGTGGAAGCGCGAAGGTGTAGAAGGAGTCACCGGCGAGGTCAAGAAACTCACCGGATCCGATATCGAGCGTGGAAGCGCGATCGGCGGCTTCGGGCCGCGAGTTAAATTTGTTTGGAAGACCGGGAGTTATGGCGAGCGGAGTGCCGAAGCGATCATAGAT
>CAYOOS010000194.1:0-7824 GCA_964405585.1 uncultured Acidobacteriaceae bacterium
CAGACCCCGCCATTTCTCTCGACGAGTTGCAACTCGCCAGGTGCTTCTGCCGGCGCACTCCTCGGCGCGTCCGGGATCCCCCTATGACGCGCACTTCTCCGGAGAACGTACCCATCCTCCGGAAAGCCGTCATCGTGATCGTTTGTGCTAGCCCCATCATTTCCTCCGCCGGGCTCTCTCTTCATTCGCAAGGTGTCCCAGGTTTAGTTTTTTCCCCCGGGTCTCGTGTTACTCCTAAAGGTGCTCTTGCGATTTTCTTCTCTGTGCTCTCTGTGTTCCTACCTCTGTGAACTCTGTGTTACCGTCCCTCTTGCCTTTCTCTTCTCCGCCCTCTTCCGCATCCTCCGCAACCGGTTCCTCGTACACGATCGCCCCCAGCATCACTCCAAAGATCGCGTCTCCATGTCTCCGGCAAAATCCGGTTCCCTCTTCCGCGTTCCGCACACACGGAATCCAAGCCGTTCGCGAACCCGCGACCGGATAAAATGCCTTGCACTTTTTCATGGATCTCTACTTCGCCGGGTGGATCAATTCAGCAGGCCCGTTTCGGCGATCTCTCTTCTCGCTTCCTGATCGTTGTTAACCTTCTTGGTCAGCAGGAGATCTTCGCCGTCACGGCCACGTTGTTCGTCAACGAACTGAAAACCAGCCGCACAAACTTCGCCACCACATTGTTCAACTCGATCCGCGCCACGTTCGTGCCTGTCAGTGCCGCCACCGCCGCTCCTTCGGGTGAATAGCTGGCATCCACGTCGCTGTCCGCCGTCTGCAATTGAAAACTGAATGCTCCGGGTGCGGCCGCAAACGTCACTTCCGCCGAAACCCTCTGCGCCGTCACTCTCAGCGCCGTCGCTAGCGCCACTTGCGCACTCTTGTACGGCAAAGCCGGCTGCGGATTCTCATTGTTAATTACCGTGTACGAATCACCCGCGGCAATCGCGAAGGGCGGTACGGTATTTGCATACGTTGGCATGACTCAAATCTCCTTTTCGATCCTCTTAATCCGCGCGCATTTTCGCGCGGCCAGTTTCCCGGGATCAGCTCTCCCCAAAAACAAAAAACCCCGGACCCAGTCCGGGGCGTCTCACACTTCTCTACGCTGCATAGTCTACCACATTTCACCATCTTGTCAAGTGAAATATTCATTACCAACTAAAATATTTTTACTTCCCTCGGAGTGCCGTGCCTAGCCCCCGCCTTTGCGCCCCCAATCCCAACTGACAAACCCAATTCCCTCACCACCTTATCCGCTGCTATCCCCCGTCCCTTTCTCTTCTCTGTGCCCTCTGTGTTCTTTCCTCTGTGATCTCTGTGTTAACGTCCCTCTTGCTTCTCTCTGTCCCGTTCCCTCTCCAATTTCCTCTTGACTCCCCCACCCCCCAGGAGCATAGTCCGTCCCCAACCCCCGGAACGCCCCGTCCCGCATAAAGGAGTCCTCCATGCCCTTTTTCTGTCATCAAGTCAGCTACACAAAAGAAGCCTGGGCCCGTCTCATGCAAAACCCGCAAGACCGTCTCGAAGCCGTCCGCGCTCCCATCGAAAAACTCGGCGGCAAGATCCACTCTTCCTTCTTCGCATTCGGCGCATTTGATGTTCTGGCCATCACCGAAATGCCAGACACCATTTCCGCCGCGGCCATCTCCATGGCTTTCGCCGGTGGCGGCGCTGTATCCAATATCCAGACCACCCCGCTGCTCACCGCCGCCCAAGCTGTCGAAGCTCTGCGCAAAGCGGGCACCAGCGGCTACAAATCCATCACTTCCGATTCCGCCGCAGGCACATCCGCCGGCCGTTAATCCGCTCCAGCCATAGCCCTGCTCGGCACACTCGCCAGACGTGTGCCCTCCTCAACACCCTGTCATGCTTTTGCGTTCGCCTCCGAGGCGGTGCCAAAAAAATTACAATATCGTTTTTCTTGAATTTCTCCCGCAAATTTGCCTTTTTCGCGCCCCTCATCAATGGAACTTATTTTCCGAATCGAATTTTTTCTCGTTAATTCTTACTCATGGCTCATCTTCCCTCTTGACACACGCATCCCACTCCCGCACATTCAAAAAGTTCTTCTGGATGCCCCCCTTCCAGAAACGAGCCCACTATGTCCTACTATAGCCTCCAAATTAGCTTCACCAATCAGGCATGGACTCACCTTACCCACAACCCTCAGGACCGATTCGCGGTCATCCGCGAGCCCGTTGAAAAACTGGGCGGCTCCATCCAAGCCTCGTTCTTCACCACCGGACGCTTCGACCTCTTCGCCCTTGCGGAATTTCCAGAGCACATCACGTCGGCCGATATCGCCGTTGCCTTTGCCGATGGCGGCGCCGTCGCTTCCACCAACACCACACCGCTGCTCACTTTTTCCCAAGCCCTCGAAGCCCGCGATTTGCATCGCGCCACCGCTTCCAGCACGGTCCGTCCGCAACGCCGCATGGTAGCCGTAGCCGGCAGCTAATTTGCGAGTGCGACGGCTAGCCGCCGCTCTTACGCCCTCCGCCCAACCACCCAACCAAAACCCGCGCAACCAAGTCTTCCGCACGAATCTCCACAATCCTGTCATCCCATCGGGTGCTCCAGGTAATATTTTTTTACCTGGGTCTTGGGTTTCTCTTCTCCGAAACTGATAACTGAAAACTTACAACTGATAACTCCTCACCCGGGTCTTGGGTTTCTCTTCTCCGAAACTAAAAACTTACAACTGATTACTACTCACCGCAGTCGCGGGCTCGCTCTTCACTTTCCGAACCTCTGCTAAACTCTTCCGGTGCCTCTCTCGACCGCATCCCCGCGCCTGGCCAATCTCCGTCTCCATCCCATCAAGTCCCTCGACCCTATCTCCGTCCCCCAAGCCCGGATTGGCCCGTCCGGCGGCTTAGAACTCGATCGCGCCTGGGCCCTCTATTCCGTGGATGGCCGTTGGGTCAATGGCAAACGCACTCCGGCCATTCATCTAATCCGCGCCAATTACTCTCCTAATCTCCGCACCGTCACCCTCTCCGTCCCCGGCGACAGTCGCAGCATTCCCAGGCACACATTCTCATTCCCTGGAGCCCACGATGACGCCGCCGAATGGTTCAGCATGTTCTTCGAGCAGCAAATCATCGTCCGTTATTCCCCAGGCGGTTTTCCCGACGACACCCTCGCCCACGGCCCCACCATAGTCTCCACCGCTTCCCTGCAAGCCGTCGCCGAATGGTTCCCCGGACTCACCGCCGACGATATCCGCCTACGCTTCCGCGCCACTCTCGAGATCGGTGGCGTCCCCGCCTTCTGGGAAGATCAACTCTTCGGCGAAGACGAGCGTAGCTCCATCCGCTTCCAAATCGGCGAAGTCCATTTCGAGGGCAGCAATCCCTGCGCCCGTTGCCCCGTCCCCCCGCGCGATCCTTTCACCGGCATCACCATGGAAGGCTTCCAAAAACATTTCACCCACCAGCGTGAAGCCACTTTGCCGCCATGGTCCCCTCGCGCCCGCTTCGACCATTTCTACCGCCTATCCACCAACACCCGCGTCCCCAGCTCCGAATCCAACAAACTCCTCCGCCAAGGCGATTTATTGTACTTGTAGGCGCCGCCGTTGTGGCACAGTCATTCCTGACTGTGCTCTTGGGTTCGTCCCAACGTACAATCGTGCTAGGCCACATACATGCAACTCCTCGATCCAGCTTATGTTCACAGTTCGCTTCGCCGCCTCATTAGCCAAGAGGCCAAGATTATTGGCGCGAACGGCCATGACTTTCGCCTAAACCCCCGCCTTCTCGATTCCAAACTTCAGCAATTTGAAGAATCTCATGCGGTAAAACTCCCCGTCGACTACGCGCACTTCCTCACAAGGATTGGCAATGGCGGTGCCGGCCCGGATTATGGCGTTTTCCCCCTTGGTTTGATGGACGGTACAAGCTCCGATTTGGAACCCTGGCGTGAAAACGAAGGGATGATCGGGAAGCTCTCTGAACCATTTCTGCTGAATGACGCTTGGAACGATCTGACTCTTCAACCTACGGACGAGCTCTTAGAAAAGGACCAAAAAGAATACGACCGTCTGATTGAAGAATTTGACAAGGTCTATTGGAATCAAGCCCGAATGAATGGTGCGATTCCGATCTGCCATATGGGTTGCGCCCTAAGGATCTGGCTGATCGTCACAGGTGAACAAGCTGGCCATCTTTGGCGCGACGGTCGAGCTGAGTTCGTTGGACTCTCACCCCTGCTATTGCAAGACGGCTCGCGTGCTTCTTTCTCCTCTTGGTACCAGGAATGGCTAGACCATTCACTGCTCGCCGCACAACTATCGCGGTCTACTCTCCCCCATTAAAATACTTCCTCGGCGGAAACAAATCCCTCCGCAACAACTCCTCCCCGCATCTCCGTCGTATCTCCTCATCCCAATTCACCCAACTCCGTTCGCTCAATCCCAAAAAATGCCGCGCCTGCTCATACGGCACCAGCCCCAGGTAATACAACCGGAACAGCACCAGCCGTGAAGCCCGCTCCGGTCCCTCCAACGCCGCCTGCCCCGCCAGCGCAAAATCCGCAACCCAATCTTTTAACTTCGGCCGCAGATCCGGCCGCCACGCATACTTCGCGTCTCCCTCAAAACTCAGCGCCGTAATCCCTCGTTTCGCCTCCAGCACTTCCCGTGCCCCGCGATACACTTCCCAGCAAACATCAAACGCCATCTCCGCCTTAACGCTCATGATCCCCTCCGCCTGTCCTCCGTCTTCCTCCTCCTCTACTTCCTCCTCCGCTTCAGTGCGTCACTTCCTCCTCACGCACTCCCTCCCACTGCCCATACCTCATCTGGTATTCCCACACTCGTTCGTGCACGCTCGGCAGCGAACTTTCCGCCCAAAATCTCCGCCGCTTCTCCACCACGAACCCTCCGTTTTGCGGCTTGCGCAGGTGCCGTAGTTGCGCCGATATGCTCGCCTCCGCATACCGCGTCTTGTGCGACAGTTCCTCCAGCGTCATCCATACGTCATACCGCGCCGCGCACAGCAGCACCTCCGTCAATACCTCCCTCTGCGTTTTCAACACGGGCTGGAGCACCTGCCAATCCGCCAGTTCCCTCATCCCTCCACCTCCTCAGCGTCCAATTCCCTACAATCCCGCGCGCAAAACCATCTAGGCTGACACCAACTCACTCCCCCTCCGGCCGCTCCGCATCCCCCCGCACATCCTGCTCATCCCCTGAGGAAATCTCCGCTCCTGCCGTATCCTCTTCGTCTTCTTCAGGATCAGGCTCCCAAGCGCTCCGGTCCGGATCCTCGTAGTCCCCCGCGCAGCCGCTGCAAGCCCCCCACACGTTTTCCACAGCTTGCACAGATTTCCACAGCCTAGTAACCTCAGGATTACTAGTAACTACATATATCCCAGTGGTACCGTTCCCCCGTCTTTTCCACAACACCTGTTCCAGGAGGTTTTCTTGAACCCCCATTACACCCAGCCGCCCTGGGAGTTCCTTCTCACCGCTTCCCGTAACACTCTCCAGTCCTATGAGCTTTCCCGCCTCGCTCACGCCGCCAATCTCCGCAAGGAATTGGCCGCCCTCCTCGACCAATATCTCGAGGAAAACACTGCCGCCATGCTCGCTCGTTGGCTCATGGATCAACGCGAACGCACCGTCCTCGGCGAAGAGCCCGTTCCTGCACCTCCGCCCTCTGAAAACAAGGGCCGACGTGCGTCCGATAATGTTTTCACGGACCGTATCGTTCCACCGCGCGCTTCTCCAGGACGAGCCTGACACTTCGTCCACGCGTCGCACTTTTTCGTGTCGTTTCTGTTTGTTTTTCCCTGCTGTTGGTTGCACCGGCAGTATTCGTGGAGGTGTATCTACCTCATGGCCATTCCGCTGTGTCGCAAGCCTCGCCCGCGCCTCATTTCGCGCGGCGCTGCTCCCCCATGCCTCAAACTTCCTCTTCGCCAAGACCGTTTCAGCGCTTCGCAAGTCCCACCTCGCTGCATTACGTCCCGGCACCTGTATATATATTATAAGACACGTACCTATGTAGTAGTAGACACCTGGTTGCCCCATGCCCGCCGTAGGCAGGTGCCTGGGTCTTGGGGTTTCTTCTTTGTCAGTTTGTTCTCTGTGAGTCCCTTCTCTGTGCCCTCTGTGTTCTTCCCTCTGTGACCTCTGTGTTAAAGTCCCTCTTTGTTCTTTTCTTCTTCCGCAAAAATAAAAGCGCCCCGATCTCTCGGAGCGCCAGTCCTTCTTCCGATTCTATTTTCTATCTTCTACGCCTTCGCCCCCGCCGGCATCTCCCCGTCAACCTTCTCCAGCATCTGCTCCTTGCGGTACACCAGCGAATTGATGTCATACGTCGCCAGCTCAAATCCATGTCCATGCGTGATCGCGTCCGTCGGGCACGCCTCCACGCAATACCCGCAGAAAATGCAGCGCGAGTAATCGATGTTGTACACCTTCGCGTAGCGCTCCCCGGCCGAAATCCGTTCCTTCTCCGTATTCTCCGCCGCCTCAATGTAAATGCAATTGGATGGACAAGCCGCCGCGCACAAAAAGCATCCCACGCACTTCTCCAGCCCATTCTCATCCCGCTGCAGCACATGAATCCCGCGATACCGCGGCTGGAAATGCACCGGCTCGTGCGGATAGTTCTCCGTCACCGTCTTCTCAAACATCGATTTGAACGTGACGCTGAACCCCTTCACCAGCGCCACCGCCGTTTCCACAGCTTCTCGAATCACCGATGCCATAGGCCCTCAGTCTACCAAACCCCCCTCAAGCCCCGCAAACTTCCCCATTTCGTATGTTAGTTCGCCCGACGACGTACTTGAGGGTGCCCCATCCTTCGCGCTTTTCAGCGAAGGGTGGGCTCTGACGCTCCAACGTCACAGGTTGCCCCAGGCACGGAGTCTGTGCCTGGGGCTTGGGTCTCTCTTCTCTGTGCCCTCTGCGTCCTCTGTGATCTCTGCGTAATTCCGTCGCTACCATTCAACCCAATGTCATCCCGACCGGAGCGTCGCGCCCTTTGCGACGCGCAGCGGAGGGATCGCGGCACAATCATTGCGTCTTGGCTCCTCTTCCGAATTTCGCTTTTCGAATTTCGATTTTCGCCCTTCCGGCCCGCTTCCCGATCGCTGATATCTATTTCTTCAATCCCTCCACAATCTGCTTCCCATGAAATCGTCCATTCTCAATAAAAATCTCGTTCGTATGCCGCCCCGCCACCACCACTCCCGCCCGGTAAATCCCTTTCACATTACTCTCCAACGTCTTCGGATCCAGCACCGGCCGGCGGCTCTCCGCATCCAGCTTCACTCCCAGTCCCTCAATAAATTCATAATCCGGGTGATATCCCGTCAGCGCGAACACCTGCTTCGCCCCCATCGTCCGCGAACTCTTCCCATCCTCAATCACCACGCCATCCCGCACAAACTCCTTCACCCGCGCGTGAAACACCGCCGGAATCTGCCCCGCCTTGATCCGGTTCTCAATGTCCGGTCGAACCCAATACTTGATCGAAGTCCCCAGCTCCGCGCCTCGCACCAGCAGCGTCACCCGCGCCCCATTCCTCCACAAATCCAAAGCCGACTCCACCGCCGAATTCTTCCCTCCAATCACCACCACATCCTCGTGCCAATAGGAATGCGGCTCCGTGTAGTAGTGCGAAACATGCGGCAAATCCTCTCCCGGCACGCCCATCTCATTCGGCAAATCGTAATAACCGGTAGCCACCACAATCTTCTTAGCCGAATACCGTTCCGTCTTCCCCTCTTCCGTCCGCGTCACCACCGTGAACGCGCCGTCATGCCCATCCACATGCGTCACCCGCTCAAACAAACGCAGCTCCACCTCATCAGGCT
>CAYOOS010000195.1:0-7815 GCA_964405585.1 uncultured Acidobacteriaceae bacterium
GAGCAAGAATCAGACAGCAACTTTTTATGGAATAGAGAATAGGAGAGGGGACCAAGATGGCAATTACGATTTCGCTGAGTCCGTTGAATGTGGACTCGAGCGCTAGCAATTTTGTGTACGCGATGGCGACGTTGAGTTTTTCGGGGAACTACAGCACTGGCGGAGACACGCTGGATTTCACGCAGGTAGCCAACCAGTTGCCGTCGGACACGATCGTTCAGGCGTTTGCCGGGAGCCAGAACGGGAACAGCATGTATTACACGGCAGTGCAGGGAACAGCGCTGAATAACTGGAAGCTGAAGTGTTTTCTCGGCGGTGGAACGGAAGTTTCGGCAGGAGCGTATCCGGCTGGAGTGACGGGGGACATTGTGCAGTTGAGTATTACGGCGAGGAAGCTGCTGTAAGGAACCGCGATCAGGGATCAGAGATCAGCGACCAGGAAACGCCACGTCTGAGGACGTTAGTCAGCGCGGAGTCTCAGTTTGCCTGTGAACTTTTCACGGAGTAGCGACCTGAATCTCTGGATGTCCCCACTCGAATGAAAACACCTTTTGGGAATGTACGTGGCAGAAGCGGTTGTTTGCTGAAGCAAGAACGTCTTGCGCGTTTCCTGAATCCCCCAGAAAAGGGACCACTTGTATTCACCTGTCGCATCATCTGATTCAATCCGCAGTCCGTCCGGTCCAATGATTATCCGACGACGACGCCGAAGGGCAGGAGACTTACGGAACATCTCAATGATTCTAATGTATGGAAGATAAATCCCGGCGACGACCGCCAAAACGAGCAAAGCGAAAAAGGTAAATGGACTGGAGAAGGGTCTGTAGTCGAGCGTGGGTGGTTTGAGGAGCTCGAACGCCAAAAACACTCCGAGCAAAACCACGAACCAACGAAAGATATTTCGACTCGAACGCATAAAGGGCTGATTCAGATCTTTTGGTTCGAGGGCCACATCGATGACTATGGGGCTCGTATTGTCCATAAATGTCCGAAGTCTAGCATTGTGACCAAGATTAGCCAAAGACGTTCAGAGTCCTCAGGGGCTAAAGCCCAATTCAACCGTGGACTTTATGTCAGGGCTGAAGCCCTGACCCCCTAAAGAGGGCCTGTTACCAAGCATCATCGCGGGACAGTCACAAGCATGAGAATGACAGCGCGTTGGCGCATCTGAAGAGGATTCTTACATGATACGATCGAAAATGCGTATGGGGATTTTGCTGGGGATCTTGGCGCTGGCGCTGCAGTTGTGGCCGGGGATTGTGGGACCGGCACAGGGGCAGGGTTCGCGCAAAGACGACATTGTGTTTAACTCCCGCGGGGTGCCGCTGGCCGGGGCCACGGTGACCGTGTGCACGATGCCTACGAGCGGGTCGCCGTGCACGACGCCGGCGAATATATACTCCGATCCGCTGCTGACGCAGGCGCTGGCGAATCCCACGACCACGGATGGGATGGGCAACTACACCTTTTATGCGGCGCCGGGGAAGTACGAAATTGACATTTCCGGGCCAGGAATCACCACCAAGCAATTGCCGAACGTAATCCTGCCGAGCGATCCCTCTTCACCAACTTTCAGCAGCATCTCTTCGACGGGCGGAATCAGTGCGTTTACGTTGAGCCTGACAGGCAACCTGACGGTGAATGGCAGCACGACGGTGGTCGGGAACATGGCGAGCGGCACGCTGAACCTTACAAATCAGAACACGCCGCCAGGGACACCGAGCGCAGGCACCGTGAATTTGTACACCAAGACGCTGGACAAGCGGCTGTACTACAAAGATGAAACAGGCGTGGAGGTGGGACCGATTGCGAGCGGCAGCGGCGCGCAAACGAATACGCCGAACACGTTCACAGCGCCACAGACTATTGCTGCGGACTTCCATACCAAGGGGCCGAATCCGTGGATTGACCTCTCGCTTTTCGGGTGGTACACCAGCGCAACGTATTACAACACAGGGACGACAGGAACGATGTCCGCGTCTTCAGCGAGCTTGACGCTGGCGAACGCGCTGGACTTTGTGAATGGGCAAGGGATTCTCGTAATTGGCGCCGGGCCGACACCAACGATTGCAACGCCAACGGGAGTGACGGCGGCGCCGCTGGGAGCGACGGGTTCCACGACCTACTACTACTGCGTTGTTGACGAAGACTTTGAAGACGGCAGAACGGCGTGCAGCGCAGCAGGAAGCGTGGCGACGGCCGTAGCGACGCTGGGGATTCAGACGAACACGCTGACGGCATGCTCGCGGGCTTCCGGAGTGGTGACGTGCACGACAAGCGCAGCGCACAATTTTGTGAATGGATCGCTGATCGAGATTCAAGGCGGGACGACAGGCGACACAACTTTTGAAGGAGCGTTCACGCTCACGTCGGCCTCGGGAAGCACGTTCACGTACAACCAGTACGGCGCGCCGGACACGAGCGGCACAGTGACGCACGGCAACGCCCGCGTGGTGGGCAAAGTGGCCGTGAAGTGGCAAGCGCCAGCGGCAGGCTACACCGTATTGAAGCACCTGATCTACCGATGCACAGGTGGTTCCTGCGCATTGCCGGCGAATGCGGGGAATTATGCCATGGCGGGCGTGGCGACGGGCCAGGACAGCTACTTTGTGGACCAGGGGTACACGTTCAGCGCCGCGGCTGTGGACAATGGCGATGCGTCGGCGACGGCACCGACGACAACAGCGAATCAATGGCTCTCGACGACGATTACGGCTGGCGGAGGCACAACAACGCTAACGCTGGGCGCGACGTCGGCGAATGCCGTCTCCGGCGTTCTGGTGAAGCACGACAACACGCCGATTATCAGGGCGGCATGCGCTTCGCTGACGGCAAATGCGGGAGGGCCGACACTGTACATCCCCACGGTTGGCGGGGTCGCCTACAGTTTTTCACCGATATCCTCGACGCTTTCGTTGACTAGTTCGGCGATGTCCGATGGTCATGGCGCGACCTGCCCGGCAAACACGCAACTCCTGATCGGCAACATGGTCTGGCTGGACGCGCCGATTGTTCTGGGACAGGCCAACATTATTACCGGGACGCCTGGAGGAAGCTGGACCAACTCTGGGGCATACCAGGGAGCGCCAATCGCCATCCTTGAAGGCGACGCCTATCCGATATTCTACGAGAACAGCGCAGGCAGCCACGACGACACGCTGACAGGATTGAAGGTGGGCTGCTCGCAGGTGAATCAGGTTTGCCTTTACGGGGACCAGGATATAACGGGCAATGGGGCAACCGATTTCAATTTCACGGATGTGACGCTGAACGCCAATGGAAAGTCGAACGCCTGGGTGCAGAAATCGGGCTTTGGTTACTTCTGGACACGCGGCGCAATCGAGTCCGCCACAATTGATTTCAGCAGTCCGCCTGCGGTGCTGATCACCGACAATTGCGGCACTGGGCAGACGGTGACTTCGCTTCCCGGAATCGGTTACATGAACTACACGGACGTATACGGCGGGATGGTGGTGGACACCTGCGGGACCTATCCGACAGGACTGGGGCACTGGACGTTCAACGAATTGCTGGCGGAGAGCAGCTACATACCCGTGCTTCGCGTGAACACCTACTACGGTGTTTTCAACACGGACATGTACAACGTGAGTTACGCGGATTATGTTGGCGGGGCATCCACGCCGCTGATTGACCTGACGAACATCGGCTCCTTCGCGGCGGGATTGAGGATTTTCAACGGATCTTGCGCCAGCGGGAGTCAACCGCTTTTTGAAACTTCCGCGGCCACGCTAAACGGGCTCGTGGTGACTAATCCACAAGGCGGCTGCAATATTTATGGAGCGAACTACGGAGCGGTCCGAAGCCCGGTCCCTGCGATTGATGATTACCTGAACTGGAACCAGCGGTTACAGAACACCTCGCACATCGCGTATCAGATGAGCGCACCGGCGGCTGCGGCAAGCGCGACAGTGAGCGCGGGCGGAACGGTGGCCGTTGGGGCGCACACGTACAACCTGACGGCGGTGGACGTGGACGGAAACGAAACAACGATTGGGCCAGCAATTACGGCCACGACGACGACCGGCAACCAGACGGTGACGATCACTGCACCGGCAAGTTTCCCGTCTGGAGCGACGGGGCTGAACGTTTACAGGGACAACGGGAGAATCTACAACAACGGGGCCAACTGCAGTACGCCGAATATCAGTTCGCCGGGCGGCACGCAGATTGATAGTTACAGCGCAACTTGCAATAACAACACGCCCACGCAGAATCAGGCGGGAGCGTCGCTGGTAAGTTCGGGGGGAGTTTCCACGTACAAGCTGAGAGTCGGAAACGAGGCGTTGACGGCACTGCCGCGGGGAGAGCAAGACATCTTTCTTCCGGGGGCGCTGACCACGACGTGGACCGGCTCGACGTGGACACCGGACAAAGCGGTAACGGTGACGCGAGTGCAGGTGCAGGCAAAGACGGCTCCATCGGGGTGTTCGACGAATGCGGTGGTGCGGCTTACGGACGGAACGAATCCCGTGAATGTGACGATTTCGGCGGCGGCGAACGATTCCGGAAGCATTTCGCAGAATTACGCGGCAGGAGCGACGCTGACGTTGAGTGTACAGACGGCAGCGGCGGGCTGCGGGACTTCGCCAGCGGACGCGAATGTGACGATTCAATATCGCATGCAGTAGAAGCAGGTTCGAGTTCATTCCAGGCAGTGCAAATCCGAAAGACAATTTGAGGGAAATATGAATACGCAGAACGATGTGGTTGCGTTGGTGAACATCTCCACGCAAAAGTGGCCGCCGCGCCAGCGCACTTATTTTGGCTCGCTGGAAATTCGCACGCCGGAATCAGGGGAGGCTTTCGCGATTACGCCTATCCGTGGCTGCAAAGGAATCATGGACCTTGGCGATAAGCGAACCATGGAGTTCCCGATCAGCGCCCGTGAAGTGGCGGAGGATCTGGTGAGGGAGCTCAATGGAGACTCGGGGGAGGGAAGCTTTCACGGCGTGTTTGTGGCGGCAGGGCCAACACCGACGGACGCAGAGCTGATCGAGGCGCACAGGAAGCTGGATGCGTTTCACACGCGACTGGTGGAGGCAGCGGATTTGGAGTGGGAGCGTTCGCATAATCCGATGTTCATTACGGACCTGGAACGGCGCGCAGCGCGGGAATTGAAACTGGATAAGCCGTGGCTGTATGACCCGAAGCCGCTGGCGGAATGCCCGGCGTGCGGAGAAAAGATCAAGCCGGGAGTGGCGGTGTGCCGGTCGTGCCGGGCGATACTGGACCGAGCGAAGGCGGCGGAATATGGATTGGCGCCGATCGTGCCGGAACAATCTTTTGATTTGGGGAAGATGAGAGAAAAGGGAAGCGGGAAATAGAGAGGGCGGCGAAAATCGCCGCCCTCGAAAAACTAACGTGCGCTGGGCACGCTTGCCAAGCATAGACAGGATATCAGCGATCAGTTATCAGGAAGCTAAAAGTGGAACGATCAGTTTTCAATTGAGGATCGTTTGCGCGAAGTTGTGCGACCTCAAAAGCGGCAGCGAGCTGCCGCACTCCAAGAGAAAAGCAAATGTCCACACTGGGATCATTGGATGCGCCGATTGAGATTTTTGGCGGGCTGGTGAGCGACATGTCGCCGGCGGATTTGCCGCATGGGGTGTCTCCGAATTGCCAGGACGTGGTGTTCAGCAACGGCGGGGTGATGACACGACCGGGGCTGCAGGCGCTTTTTGGGCCGCTGGCGGGGAACCCGACGGTGAATTACGTGAAGACGTACATAACGCTGAACGAAACGCTGCGAACGATGGCGCTGGATGGAGCAGGGAATTTGTATAAGGAGACCACGCCAGGAACGCTGACAGCGATTGCGAGCGGCCTGGCAGTGAACTCGTACGGCAATTCGACGACGTTATTCGGTAGGGAATATCTGGCGATCAGCGATGGGATGACCGGGAATGACTTGCCGCGGCAGTACGACGACACGAATTTCGATCGCGTAAGTCAGGGAGGTCCCGGAGCGGGGCCGACGGTGGTGGATGAAAACGTGATCGTGGCTATTGTGGCCAGCCCGACGGGGGCAACGCAGCCAGCGGCAGTGGCCATTGTGGCGAGCCCGAACGGCGCTTCGCAGAACGGCTACCTGGTAACGATAACGACGAGCGCTTCGCACGGGTTGTCCGTGGGGCAGAACGTGACGGTGGCGGGAGTTGGCGTGGCGGGATACAACGGGACGTTCGCGGTGGTGAGCGTGCCGAGCTTGACGCAGTTCACGTATATCGCTGGTGCGGAGGGGCTGGCGAATTCAGGCGGAGGGACGTCGGCATCCGCGACGGTCACGATTCAGACGAGCGCGGCGCACGGCATGTCCACGGGGCAACTGGTGACGATTGCCGGTGTGGGAGTGACCGGTTACAACGGCACCTTTGCAATTGCGAGCGTGCCGGATTCGACGCACTTCACCTATAGCGCGGCCTCGGGAGGGCTTGCGGCATCCGGCGGAGGAACGGCGGCGGCCGCCGGAAATGTGGTTACGGGCGTGCATCAGGTGTGCGTGATGTTTCAGACGCGGCAAGGCTATTTGACGAAGCCGGGGCCGGCGACTAGCTGGACAGCGAGCGGGGGGAAGCGCGCTGTCGTTACAAATATCCCGACGGGGCCGAGCAATGTGGTGGCGAGGATCTTGTGCTTCACGGGGGCGGGCGGCGACAGCTTTTTCTATGTGGGCGGAGGCGGATCGCTGTTCACGGGAAACATGGTGATCAGCGACAACACGACGACGTCGTTGGTAGTGGATTTTTCGGACCCGATTCTTCTGGCAGGAACAAATGTGGATGACATGTTCCGGCTGATCGAACTAGGCGATTGCGCCGGGGTGATTGATTACTCGGAGCGGCTGTTCTGGTGGGGCGAACGGAACAAGATGGACAATTGGGTGAACCTGGGATTCGACGGCGGGTTCACGGGGCCGGCGCTGCCGCACTATCCGCTGGGCTGGACGCCGGACGGAACGTTTGCGCCGGGCGGCACCGACGAAGAGAACTTTGTGGTATGGGGCGCGGCGTATTCGATTGTGGGGAATGGAACGACGGCCACGCGAGGCCTGGTGACGCAAGGCGCGGTGCAGGATGCGCTAGGCGCGCCGCTCATCCAGGCAAATACCGGTTACACAGTCCGGGCGCGGTGCGCGCGCAATTCTTTGCTGTCGCAGGGGACGCTGCACGTGCATCTCTACAGCGTTAGCGGAGGAATCAACACAACGGGGCTGCAATTGACCGCGGCGCAATTGACGACAGGTTATGTGGAATACAACGCCGTATTGACGGCGGCGCTGACCACGATTCCGAATGATCTGGTGCTCCGCGTGTATGCGGACGGCACTCCCAACGCGAATGGGCAATTCTACGTTGATTGCATTGAGATCTATCCGACCGCGCAACCGGCAAATGCTTCGCTGGTGAGGGCGAGCCGCGTGGAGGATCCGGAGAGCTACGACGGAATCGACGGGATGTTGAGCGTGGCGGAAAACAACGGGCAGGCCATCCAAGCCGCGTTCGAGCTGCGCGAACGGCTGTATTTCGTAAAAGAACATTCGATGTATGTGACGCAAGATGATGGAACAAACGAGCCGGCGCTGTGGACGATTTCGGAGGTTTCGCAACGCGTGGGAACGCCATCGGTGCGGGGCGTGGGGTTTGGGGAAGATTGGGCGGTGATTGCGCACCGCACGGGACTGTACCTCTTTTCCGGCGGGGAGCCGGTGAAGATTTCGCAGGAAATTCAACCGACGTGGAATCAGATCAATTGGCAATACGCGCAGACGATGTGGGTGACGGTGGACACGAAGGA
>CAYOOS010000196.1:0-7814 GCA_964405585.1 uncultured Acidobacteriaceae bacterium
CTCATGGTGTTGCTCCCTGATTCGCATGACCCGGAGAAGCTGTCCTGCGTGCTCCGCGGTTGGTACCTTGCATTTTGGCGGCTGCCTTGGATTTCGTCTGTCTTCGATTGAAATCTTGACCGCTATCCGGGCAGCCCATTCGGATACATCAGAATTTTCCCTGCCAGGCCATTGTGCAACTTTGCAAAAGCTTCCTCGAACTTTTCCAGTGCCATGCGCTCCCCAAAAAGAGGATCCAGATTCACGCGCCCTGCCTTCAATAAGGCGGTCATCTGCACCCAGGTCTGGTACATCCTGCGTCCGTAAATGCCCTGCACGGTCGAACCCTTGAAAATGACATCATTGACCAAGTCCAGCGGCACATTCTCGGTCGGAATTCCCAGCAAGGAGGCACGGCCGCCTGCGCGCAGAGCTTTGAACCCTTGTTGGATTGCGGTGGCGTTTCCGCTCATTTCGAGGAGCACATCCACGCCCGTACCGCCGGTGGCATCCAGGATTTTCTTCACCGCGTCGCCCTCGGCGGGATTCAAGACCACGTCGGCGCCCATTTGTTTGGCCATGGCGCGGCGGTGATCGTTCGTCTCTGTCGCAAAAACGATGGAACTGCCGCAGGCCTTGGCCACGGCAATGGACATGAGGCCGATGGGACCGCAACCGGTCACCAGGGCCGTTTGCCCGGCAATTGCTCCCGCGAGCACGGTGTGCACGGCGTTGCCCAGCGGGTCGAGGATGGCTCCATAGTGCTCGGGGATGGCGGGGTCAAGCTTCCAGATATTGGTGGCGGGAATTTTCACGAATTCGGCGAAGGCGCCGTCCTGGTCAATTCCAATCACGCGAACGTTCTGGCAGATGTGCGCTTCGCCCAGGCGGCATTGGTGGCAATGGCCGCAGTTCACGTGCATCTCCGCGCTGACGAAGTCGCCCGGCTTCACGGCGGTGACTTCTTCTCCGGTGCGCTCGACCACGCCGCAGAATTCGTGGCCCAAGGTGACGGGGGGCTTGATGCGGGCTTGCGACCAGCGATCCCACCCGTAAATGTGCAGGTCCGTGCCGCAGATTGAGGTGGCCCTGACGCGAACCAGAACGTCCGTGGGGCCAATCGAGGGCACCGGCACCCCTTGCATTTGCAGTCCTTTCCCAGCTTGGGTTTTGCGCAGCGCTTTCATCGTGGCAGACATTCGGGCAGGCTCCTCGATCGGGCAGGACAGCTACTTTATTCCTAGCGCAAGTCTAAATGCTAACATACGATACCCCGCCAATACTTGGGCACGCGGCCTGCCCCCCGAGACCCAACCCAATAAGGATCAGTCATCCCGTGGTGCCCTGCTCCGCCTTGGCCTGTTTGCACTTGAGCCACAGAAGTACCCCGCTCCTATTGCTATCCACTGTGGCAAAACGGAACCTGTAAGTATCCCGGCAACTCCAGGTTCCCAAGGGGGAAGTTGCCTCATATAGGTGTGACTATGGCGACAATCGATCGTCAAGAACTCGACCGCCTTGAGCGGCGAGGCCTGCAACTTACGATTCTCTCCGCGGTATTTGTTTTTGTGCTTGCCAGCGGCCTGGCCATCTTCATGTATCCCCTGGTGTTTGTGCATCCGGAAGGCAACAAGTGGACGATGAGGGTGGCATTTTTCGGCTTTTGCGCGCTGACGCTGCTTTTTGTCGGATACCTGTTCGATCGCCAACGCACCTTCAACAAACTGAAGCAGCATTTGCTTGGCGAGTTGGAGCGCAACGTCGAACTGCAGGTTCAGGCGAGCACCGATTTGCTGCATTCGATGCCGGACCAGAACTATTTCTGGGATCGCCTTACGATGGAATTCCGTCGCGCCATGACCATGCAGAAGAATCTTTCGCTGGTGCTGGTGAAGGCCAAGCCGGGCGCGCGTGCCTCCTTAAACGATCAGAAGGCAGCGCTGAGCGATGCGGCGAAAGCCATGTCCAAGCGGCTGCGCCCCACGGATTCCATCTATCACCTTTCCGAAGATCTTTTCGGCATTGTGCTGCCGGAAACCGATACGCTGAACGCCAAGCGCGTGGCGCTGCGTCTGCAGGAAGAGCTGCAAGGGGCCCGCGCCAAGTATGGCTTCACGTTTGACCTGTCCGCGCACAATTATCCGGGCGATGTGCAGAGTTCGCACGAGCTAGAGGACATAGTGAAGTCCATGCTGCCGGAAAATCAGGACTGGGAAGTTCCCGCGGAAACACCGGTAAAATAAGGAACGCGAGAGAGTAGCGCCAGGATCGTAACTAACGCAGCGCCTGCTGCAGATCCTGGATAAGATCGGCGGCATCTTCGAGGCCGATCGAGACGCGCACCGTACCTGGTTTCACTCCGGAGACGCGCAATTCCGCTTCGCTCATGCGATAGTGCGAACTGTAAATCGGAAGCGATACCAGCGATTCCGTGCCCCCAAGACTTACCGCGAGCAAGAAGAGTTTCATGCGATCGCAGAATTTGCGCGCCGCGGGCAACCCGCCTTTCAAATCAAATGCGAGCATCCCGCCGAAAGCGCGCATCTGCTTTTTTGCCAGCGCGTGGTCGCGGTGCGACTTCAGGCCCGGATAATGCACGCTCTCCACTTTCGGATGTTTCTCCAGGAATTTCGCAATACGCATGGCCGTTTCACACTGGCGTTCAACGCGCACGCCGAGAGTCTTCATACCCCGGATGAGCAAGAACGCCACCTCTGGATCCATGCAACCCCCAACATAGATCACCATTTGGCGGACGGGTTCAATACGTTTGGCGTTTCCAGCAACAACACCGCCGATGAGATCGGAATGGCCGGCAAGATACTTGGTGACGCTGTGCAAGACCATGTCGAAACCGAGGGCGAGGGGTTTCTGGAGAAGGGGAGTGGCAAACGTGCTGTCAATGACGCTGACGAGATTATGTTTTTTGGCGAAAGCGACGGCTTTGCGGAGATCGACCAACTGCAGAGTGGGATTGGTGGGCGTCTCGATATAGAGACACTTGCTCTTCGGCGTGATCAGGGATTCGAGGTTTTCCAGAGAAGTCTCCGCGTGGCGAACAGTGATGCCCATGCGGGGAAAGGTGTCGCGCATCAGGCGAAATGTTCCGCCATAGAGTTGAGCGGTGGAGATGAGTTCGTCGCCGTTTTGCAGCACGCTAAGAAGCGCGTGGGAAATCGCCGCCATTCCGGAGGCGGTGACGATGGCGGCTTCGGCGCCTTCGAGAGAGGCAATCTTGCGTTCGGCGATGGCCAGCGTGGGATTGGCGTAACGCGTGTAGATATAGGCTTTGCTTTTACCTTCCGCCCAACGTTTCATCTCCTCGCTGGAGGAAAACGTGAACGTGGAAGAGCGCACAATCTCCGGTGCAACGGGGGCATCGACACCATGGCGCAGAGGCTCGCCGGCATGAATGGCGGAGGTTGAGGCGTGGAGAGAAGCAGATTTATTTTTCTTCATAACGGCGATTATTGGCCCGCGGGGAGCAATACGGCAACCCCCAAATTGGCGGAAAAACAGTTTAGACAAAAATGGGACTTTCGAGTGTCATAACCAATGAGAGGTAGCCGAGGCGAAGGCTCTTGAAAGTGAGCAAGTTCACGCCCGAGTCGTTAAAGGCCCTGTATGAAAAGCACGGCGCGGCGCTGGCGGCGTACGGGTGTTGTTGCGGGCTTGATTTTGGATCGGCGGAGGACGTGGTGCAGCAGGTATTTCTGAAATTGTTGCAGGGAAACTTGAACGCGGCGCAAACGCCAATCCCATATCTCTATCGCGCTGTGCGCAACGCATCGTTCAACCAGCGGCGGGACCGACGCCGCGAAGCGGAGATGCCTGAGGGTGAGTTCTGTTTCACCCACGCGATGGTGGATCAGGCGGAGATCCTTTCGTTGCAGAACGCGCTGGAGGAGTTGCCCGAGGAACAGCGCGAGACCGTATTCTTACGGGTTTGGAGCGGCATGACGCTACAAGAAATCGCCGGGGCGACGGAGTCGCCACTCAACACAGTCGCATCGCGATACCGCTATGCGCTGGAAAAGCTGCGCGAGCGATTGAAGAAGCGGTCGGAGAAGACAAAGGAGTAACAATGCCGGTAGATGACAACGATCTGGAAAAGTATCTGAGAGAGTTTCAGCCGCGGGCTGTGCGACCGCTCGAGACTTCACGGCCAGTCCGAATTCCGTGGAAGGGCTGGCTGGCAGCGGCGGCGTTGGTGCTGCTTTCGCTGAGCGGGGAAGTGTGGTATGGGCGACACAAGAGCGGCTTGCCGCCAGGCGGGGGGAAGTCGAAAACTTTCAAGGTCGAAGCAATCGTCGAGCAGCGGAAAACCAACACCATCCTCTTGACCAAGTTAGCGCTGGAAGATCCCATACGATTCGAAGAAGAGCTTGAGGCGGATTCGCGAAGAGTATTGCCCGACCTACAGGGGGCACAGAGTACGCTGCGTGTTCTAACGAAGGAATGAGGAGATAGATATGAGAATCAGACTTTGCATAGCCGGTTTGGCGATGTTGGCCGCGGCCGTTGGCGTCTGCGGACAGATAAAATCTCCACCGGAAACGCGCAACGCAGCGCTGCGCTACTGGATGGCTTTTGCGGAGATGAAAGATCCTCCATCGGATCAGGCCACGCAGGAGTTGCTTGTGAGAACGGCGGCCGGCGAAGCCACGTGGGACGAAAGCAAGCTTGGGCCGATTCTCGACGCGAACGCCGACGCCATCGCGATGTTTCAACGCGCTACGAAGCTTCCCGATTGCGATTGGGGGATCGAGTACAGCCAGGGACCGCGCGCGTCGATTGCTTACGCTCCGCGAGCGCGAGTCTTGGCGCGGCTAAACACAATCCAGGGCATGCGCGAAATGGCTAAAGGGCAATCGCAAGCCGCAGTAGATACCTGGCTTGC
The DNA here is from genome assembly GCA_964405585.1 of uncultured Acidobacteriaceae bacterium. Taxonomy (GTDB): domain Bacteria; phylum Acidobacteriota; class Terriglobia; order Acidiferrales; family UBA7541; genus Acidiferrum. The sequence continues at coordinate 4,880 of CAYOOS010000196.1, forward strand.
CGGCATCCGCTTTACCGACCACTTAGCGAAAGGAGGCTCGCTGATTTTCGCCTTAATCGCCGAAAGCGCGCTCCTTCCTAACCTGCGCACGCTAACGCTAGAAGCGAAGCAGAGGCATTTGAGCTCTGCGCAAAAACAACAGCTATATGCAGCCGTGAACGCTGTGCGAGAAGATGGTTTCGACTGGGGACGTGCATGGCAGATTGAGGCAGCGGGTAGCGAACCATTCTTTGCGGAATTGCGACGATCTCCGGACCCGGCTGGGACTTATGCGAAAGTGATGGGCGAACCGGCGCCAAAGACCTGCGTACCGCCGGACGCGCGGGAAGTGCAGGCCTTCGACGAATATATGACCGATGTGGCAGCCGCCTTGCGTCTGCCGCCGTCCCAAAGCAAAGAGCGGATTGCGGCGTTGGAAGGCAAAGCGAATAACATCTGCGAAGCGATACGGCGAACTATCCCGCGACCGCAACACGTGAATGACGCGCGAATCGAGATCATCACGGCGCGTGAAGCCCTGCTGAAAGCGCTTCAGACAAACTAGACTGGCCATTCACCCTGCCGGGAAAAGATCCGCAATGCTCGCCAAGGGGCTCTATCGTTGGATACAGCACCCGATTGTGCTAGCGGCATTTTATTTCAAGGCCAGGCGCGAGGAAGGTTTCCTGCGGCAGGAGTTTGGCGATGGATTTGAGGAGTACGCCAAGCGCACGGGGATGTTTCTGCCCAAGTTGGGCTGAGGTGCTGCTACTAGCAGTTTTTCCATTGGGCAAGCTATGAAACAAAAGAGCCCGGGGATAAACCGCCGAGCTCTTCGATAAACGACAGTTGATGCCGAAAACTCAGGCTTCTTCTTCGACGAGAGCTTCGCCGTGGGCCGCTTTGTGAGCGGCGATGACCTTATCCGCCAATTCCGCGGGCACGAAGTCGTAATGAGAAAACTCCATCGAATAAGAGCCGCGGCCCTGTGTCATGGAGGTGAGGCCCGTCGCGTACGAAAGCATTTCCGCGAAAGGCACCATGGCTTTGACGATCACATTATGGCCGCGCGATTCGCTGCCTTCGATGCGGCCACGGCGCGAGCTGAGGTCGCCCATCAGATCGCCGGAATATTGATCCGGAGCGTAGACTTCCACGTGCATGACGGGTTCCAGAAGAGAGGGCCTGGCCTGTTTCATGGCTTCCTTGAAGGCGAGAGAGCCGGCGATGCGGAAAGCCATATCCGAGGAATCGACGTCGTGGTATTTGCCGTCGTAAAGGGTGGCGCGAAAATCGGTGACGGGGAAACCGGCGAGATAGCCGCGCGCAGCGGCCTCGCGGATGCCACGTTCGACGGAAGGAATCCAGTTATTGGGAATGGCGCCGCCGAAAACATCGTCAACAAACTCGATGCCCTTGTTGCGTTCGGTGGGCTCGAACTTGACGCGGCAGACGCCGAACTGGCCGTGCCCGCCGGACTGTTTCTTGTGTTTGCCTTCCGCGTCGGCTTTGCCGCGGATGGTTTCGCGATAAGGAACTTTGGGCGGTTTGAGAGTGAGATTGACGTTGTAACGCTTCTGCAGCTTGGCCACAACGACCTCAACGTGTTGCTGGCCGTTCCCCGCAAGTAAGAATTCCTTGGTTTGCGGGTCGCGTGAGAAACGCAGGGCGGCGTCCTCTTCCATGATTTTGTGAATGGCCACGCCGATTTTGTCTTCATCAGCGCGGGACTTGGGCTCGACCGCAAAGGTGATGGAAGGCTCGGGCAACTGCGCAGGCTGGTAATAAATGGGAGCGTTCTTATCGCCGAGCGTATCACCGGTGATGGTTTCCTTCAGCTTGGCGATCGCGCCGATGTCGCCGGAATGAAGCTCCTGAATTTCGGTGAGCTGTTTCCCTTGAACATACAGGGTGTGCTGGAAACGCTCGGGAATATTGCGATTGAAATTCTGGAGCGTGGCGTCGTTTTTCAGGACGCCGCTCTTCACCTTGAAATAGTTGATGCGGCCGGCGAATGGATCGGCAAGAGTCTTGAACACGAACACGGAGAGAGGCTGCGAGTCGTCATACTTGCGGTCGATGCGGTCGCCCTTGCCGTTGGGTTCCTTGTAGCCGACTTGCGCGTGCTCATCGGGATGCGGGAAGACATCAGCGAGGAACGTGAGCAGGCTGGAATTGCCGATGTTCCGCGTGGACGAGATCATCAGAACGGGCACGATTTTTTCCGAGACGATGGCTTTGCGGACCGCGGGGATGAGGTCCTGAACGGGAATGGTGCCCTCGCGGAAGAATTCCTCCATCATTTCGTCGTCGCCTTCGGCAATCATTTCGACGAGCTTTTCGTGGGCTTCCTTGGCTTCATCGAGGAGCGCGTCGGGAATATTTTCGATAGTGGCCTTGCCATCGCCATCGGGCGTATAGATGTGGGCCTTCATGGCCACCAGATCAACCACGCCGCGAAAACCTTTTTCAGAGCCGATGGGCATCTGCAGGGCGACAACATTGCGACCGAACAACTCGACGAGGGATTCCATGCAGCGCTCGAAGCTGGAAAGTTCGCGATCCATCCAGGTGAGAACAAAAGCGCGGGGGATATCGTATTCGGCGCAGTAATCCCAGACTTTCTCGGTGGTGACTTGCGCGCCGACGTGCGCGTCCACGGTGATGAGCGCGGCATCCGCGGCGATGAGGGCTGCCTTGGTTTCCGTAATGAAAGTGGAATAGCCGGGGAGATCGATGAAGTTAATTTTGACGGTATTGCCGGCGCAAAGAGTACAAGCCCATTCAGCGTTGGCGAGACCGGGTTGGATGGAGATTTTGCGCGCGATTTCTTCCTCGTCCCAGTCCGTGGTAGTGCTGCCTTCCGCAACTTTGCCAAAGCGCTGGGTCGCTCCGGCGGTGAAGAGCAACGACGACACCAGTTGCGTCTTGCCGGTGCCGCCGTGGCCTACAATGC
>CAYOOS010000197.1:0-7786 GCA_964405585.1 uncultured Acidobacteriaceae bacterium
CTGCAGCGTCACGCCCTTGCGCTTGAGTTCCTCGAGGTCGTCGTGACTGCGGGCGATGAGGCCACTCATCACGTTCATGTCGCCCATGGAGCGATCGAGTTTGGACTTGGTGGCTTCCAGGTCACTCTTGGTCGATTCGATGTCCTTTTTCGCGCCGGTCACATCGGTGGCGACGGCGCCGATTTTGGCTTCACTTTCTTTCTGGGCAGCGGAGATTTCCTGAGAGAGGCGCTGGTCGGAGGCGGCCTGCGCCTTGCGGATACCTTCGGCGCGGCTCTTGGCGTCGGCGAGTTCCGCCTGGGTCATGCCGATTTTTTGCGAGGTGACATCCATCTGTCCCTTGAGATCGGCGAAGCGCCCGTTGGCCTGCTCGAGTTGTGCGGTGAGAATCTTGTTTTGTTCTTCGGCTTTGGCGAGTTCCTGTTGCATGTGCGTCTGTACGGAATAGCCCGCATAGGCCAGTAGAGCGACGGCAATAATCAGGACAACGAACAACACCGGAATCCAGCGGGGCGTCCCCAGGTGTTCGTAGCGGTAGGACTCCTGCGGATCGGGTACATTTGGAGAAATGCTCATTCTCCCTCCTCAGAAATGAAAGTCATGGATGTGGGTCAATGACATAGGGATTATGCAATTTGTTTTGCGACAAGTCCACCGGGTCAACGGGGAGTGGCCGGGCGCCGGCGGCGTGACGGGCGAGGGGCGGGGCGCTCCGGCCAGCGAGCGAAGACGGAGGTGTTCAGGCCGCCGCGGGGCGTGAAATCGCCTTTGACGAGACACCATTCGGGGCGCATGGCGTCCACCAGGTCATGGAGCATCTTGTTGACGGCGTTTTCGTAGAAGATGCCGAGGCTGCGGTAGGCGAGCAGGTACATCTTCAGGGATTTGAGCTCGACGCAGGATTTGCGTGGCTTGTACTGGATGGTGATGGTGCCGAAATCGGGGAGGCCGGTTTTGGGGCACACAGAAGAGTATTCCGGGAAGCGCGTGGTAATGACGTAGCCGGGAAACTGATTGGGCCAGACTTCCAGCTTGGGTAAAGCCGCGGAGATACCCGCCTTGGCGTGAGCATCGGTGTAGTTAGCCATTGTGAGCCTCTAGTCCTATTGTACCTATGAAAACAGTACGTTGTTTCTCTTGCGTGGACGGTGGCATTGACCTATTCTGGGCGCAAATCTGAAGGAGAACCCAGTTCACAGATGACCTGCCCCGTCTGTAAGGAAATTGGTGCACGACGATCGCGGCGCCAAGCAATAGCAGACTACGCGCTGAGCGTGCTGGGTGTCTATCCGTGGCGGTGCCGCTCGTGCCACACGCGGTTTCATGCGCGGTTGATGCCGTTGAGCGATACGTTTCACGCCCATTGTCCAATATGCGGTAACCTGGAATTGAAGCGCATTTCCCCCGAATATGTGGACCGTCCGCTGGGAGTCTTGTGGCGGCTGCTGCGCGTGCCCGCGTTTCGCTGCGAACCCTGCCGGTATAAGTACTTCTCGATTCTGCCGATGCGCGAGCTGGAGCCTGAAGAAGAAGCTGTGCGGGTGTCTTCCGCGGATTGATTGCCTCTTCCCTTTTAATGAGTTTTGCGGGTCCAGTTCAGAGGGCAACCCCCGCCAGATGGGTCGTAGTATCTGGCGCGGTAGTAGGATGCACCCTGGTTTACCACTTGCAGCGGCTCCATTCTTGGCCCCAACCCGAGCACCCTAAATGAAAAGCTCAACGTTGACGTGAAAGAATTCCGCCAGTTTTCGTGCCTGTGCTTTGCTAACAGAACGCTTGCCGTGAAAAACCTCGGAGGTAATGCCCTTTGAACCGAATACCTTCCACAGGTCTTTCTGTGTCAGCTTACGGGCCTCCATTAAATGCTGAAGGGTTTGCTGTGGGTTCGCCTTCCGAATCGGATAGCGACGTTCTTCGTATTCGTCAATAAGCACGGTCAACAGTTCGGCAAGTTCGTTTTCTTCCCGAGAAAGATCCCCACGTTCGTCCAGACGCATCAGTTCGTTCGTCAAACGTTCGTATTCTTCCTCCGTACGGATGACATGGGGAAGAGTTCGCCCCAGTAGTTGCCCGTAAGTTTTCCCGTTCAGTTCAATTGTCGTAGTGCTCATTGTTTCCAAGCCCCTCTGTCGTATTCCACGTGTGTCAGAATGTAGAGAACGAACACTCGCTGGGTCTGGTAGTTCACTCGAGTAATCAATCGGTACTTGTTGCCGGCGATATTGAAAACAGTCCTCCGTCCAACCAAGTCGGCGTTGGAGTACACCTGTCTCAGCGCTGCAGGTGTCTTCCAATTCGCTTTGCGAACCACTGCGTACCAGGATTCGAGGCTAGACTTCGCGTCCGGATGCTCTTGCCAGAACTGCACTAGGGCGCCTCGTTTTATGATGCGCATGGAAAGGTAGGTTCTCACAATGAGAACAGCTAGTCAAGTGCTATTCTAACCCAGGGCGCAGCTTGCCTCGTTTGGTCAGACTACGGTGTCGCGTCATACCCCATCCCGGCGCCGAATACGTCGCTTTGCTCCGATTCCCCGGGCGATCTCCGCTAACCGGCGGCTGCACCCGCATCAGTGCTGCCGGGCTTTCGCCGGACCAACCACGCTTGAAGGGTCCCAAACAGTGCACCCAAAAGTGCACCAAGTGATACACCTATACCAAGTCTCAAAGCAAGGGAAGGGATAGGTATGGCAAGCGCAGGTGGTGGACCTATCAGCGCAAGGGTCGCTGCCCAATAGATAACTCGCCTATCCGGACGATGCTCGCTGAAAATACTCCCGAATCCAAATCCGATACAGCCAGTCCAAATGGTGAAAATCGCGAGTATCGCATAATTAACAGGATATCCTTGGGCATACCAACCACCCCAAAGACCGAGGAGAGCCAATGCAACTGTCCAGAGAACCCGCTTCATTAAAATCCGCTCCCACCACCGTTAGGTCCTGCCGGAGGTTTTGGAATGGTGTACGTTCTGTTCAGCCAGGGGTCGCAGATGACTATAGGATCGCCAGGATTGAAATCGCTGGCCCTGACAACGCGGTGGGTTCCGAGCCAAATGGGAACCACGTCGAAACTCCATGATTTGTCGTCGTACGGGGGTGTGGGATCTTCCAGACAGGGCTTAGTCATGAGTGCCTGGCCCCAGCAGGACTTTTTCTTTTTGGTTGAGCTTTCGGTGTGCCCAGATAAAATGTCGTTAATCCATCCGACGGGCACAGCGGCGAGAACGCCCCACCCTTCCCCACTCCCCCCATTCAGCCGGAGCCCCGAGTCAGTCAGCCCCTGAGTGCACCTCTTGCAGGCTGCCTGGATTCTCTGAACATCAGCAGCACTTAACCCCATCGGATCGGACAAACCAACAGGGCTGTTATAAACGTAGCGATAGAAGTCTCCGCCACCGCCGAATCTAATCGGGTCTTCGCTGATGAATCTGCCCGTCGATGGATCGTAGTATCTGGCGCGGTAGTAGGATGTCCCTGAAAAGGCCACAATCAAACTCGGTGGAATCGAGTTTTCCAGTAAATCATCGCCCATAGCTCGCCTCGAAGGGGTGAAACCACTATCTCATGGTTCACTGAAATCACTTTGACAGTTACTCTCCGCGCCTCTAAACTGACGGATATGGTAGTACATCTCAAACCCGAAACCGAATCGCGTCTCCATGAGCTTGCTGCGACGACCGGCCGCGCACCGGAAGATCTCGTCGAGGACGCAATGGCCGGGTACCTCGCAGAATTGGCTCAACTGCGCAATATGCTGGATGGCCGCTACGACGATATCAAGGGCGGCCGTGTTACACCCATCGACGGCAAAGCGGCTTTTGACCTTTTGCGCCGCAAGAGTGAAGACCGCCGGAATTCATGAGTGGATTTGTCCTCCACCCAGACGCCTTGGCTGATCTCGAGGAAATTTGGGAATTCATTGCAGTGGATAGCCTCAGCGCTGCGGACCGTGTTCTTGAGGAAATCCATGAAGCGATTCGCGGCCTCGTCCCGTTCCCTCAGATGGGTCACCTCCGTTCCGATCTGACCTCCCGACCCCTTCGTTTTCATCCCGTAAGGGATCTTCTGATCGCATACGCGCCGGATGAAACACCACTCGTAGTGATGGCAATACTCCACGGTCGCCGTAATCCCCGTGTCATGGCTGCCATCCTGCGCGGAAGAGAATAAATCAAGGCCGTGGTGAAGATTGGGTTCCCGTAAACGATTTACGAGCGACGAAGTCTTTGCCATCTCATCCACGCTGCAGATGGACCTTCCCCTAAACCCGCACACGCAAAACCGGCTTATGTGGCACCCAGAATCGTCTTGGAATTCATCGTCTGTGCCACCCGCGGTAGCAATACGCGCCAGCCCGGTGTTCGTAGCAACTTTCAGACAGTGTCATCGATATATTAAGCTGCATCGTACAGCAAGGCGCTCGCGTTACGGCGCGCTTAGCCTCGGACGCTGACCACGCACCGCTACGCCGCTAATCTTCGGTCTGAATCTCTTGTATTTTCTTCAATTTCTTGTTCCAGTAGAGGACCACCTCGGCCTGACCAAAGTACTTCAGCCGGATGCCCGGGGAGGTCAACTTGAGTGGCGCGGCTTGGTTCTTTGAGTCTATAGCTTCTGTTTGGCTAACCAGTGTTCCAACCGGTATTGGTCTGATGTAGATTGAGCCAGCGTCTGTCGTTACGTCCAGATCGTAAACGCTCCTGCACTGGTCCTGTGCCGGGCACAACAGAGCCACCAGCCTCGTTTTCCCTGATTTGTTATCTTTCAGAATTAGTGCGTAGTCTGGATGGCCATCACCATCAAAATCACCTCGAACGACGCTTGGATTGCTCTTTCCGAAATGCTGGACGATATAGGCCCGAGCATCAGAATCGCGCTCCTGCAATGCCAACAGATGGTAGCCTGGAAACTTGTTGAGAGCCGCGTCAAGACCGCTGTCTCGCTGTTGTCCGGCCCCCGTCACGCAGCAAAAGAGGATCGTTAGCACGAGAGCTAAAATCGAACCAGACCGCCATTTCATAAACGGTTCCCCTCACTTACAGTCACACGACTTAGGAATTAGCCCTGAACTCCCATTTTTGCCTTTTGTAGTTTGGAAGTGCCAATGGTCGCCTTCGTCCTTAATGAACTTGGCACCGCAGCCTGCTGCCGCGCAGAACAGCTTCTTCTTGTCCATTCCAGCAGGGGCGATGTCGATGGCCTGATTCGTGCAGTGTTTGCTTCCCACTACACCGCCGGGCTTGTACCTACCGTCAGGCGTGCACTCGCTGCCACCAGTGATCACAAAGGCCGACCCCAAATGATAAGCAATACAATTTGCGAGGCCGAGAGCCTCGCCGGATACCGGTTTCGTTCTCGGAGGAGGATGATTGTACGTAAAGAGCTGCGGCAAGCCAGGCGGGGGTGGCGAGGGTGGATCCGGCGGTAGTCCACTAGGGCACCCCGGAAAGAAGAACGGGCAGAGAACACTCGTCCCCATCGGATCAACCCAAGTCACCGGGTCATTGAGTGTATAGGCGTAGAAGTCGGGCCCGTCTCCTTTGAACGCTATTGGATCTTCGCTGAGGAACCTACCAGCATTCGCATCGTAGTATCTGGCGCGGTAATACGATGGCTCGCCCCGATCACTCTGGGAGTTGAAGCCGGAAAAGGAACTGTTCAAGGTGGCACGAGTGATATCGAGCATGAAGTTGACTCTAAATCCGTACCCTTTGAAAGACCAAAGAGCGCGGCACCCACCGTTCCAAACCTAATCGTGTCGGCCACCCGCCAGAGTAGGGCAACGTAAATCTACCATTTTGGTTCGCAGTAACCGCTTACAAGACTACCATCTCGTTTCACAAGGATTCGTCTCGGAGCTTGGCCAGCGGGCACCGCCTGACCATTGACGAATACTTGGGAGATGCCGAGACTGATAGCTATTTCATGATGATATATAATGCCGAGACCAGTAACAATGAAAGTGGCTTTTCCTGGATCGTACTCGTGCCGCAGATTATCGCCCTCAAACCGAATTGAGTGTAAGTCACGTTCACCTTCAAACGAAAAAACATAGTTGCAGGGCTTTGAGCCAGATGTCGAAGTGATGCATGAAGGAATACCGATCCGAACCTGGATGTTCTTCGCGAAGTTGTAATGTTTGTAAGCACAGCTAGCTATGGGGCCTAAGACAAAAATCAGCGCAATAACCAGGAACAAACCGATGAGAAGCAGAAGTCCCTTTCGACTCCTTGCCATCGCCCGCTCCAGTCCAGCCCATTGGGCTGCTCACTCGCGTCCGTCACTTGCAACTGCAAGGGTTGTTCCCTACTACATCGTCCACTTCGTGCTGGACAACATTCCTTATGACATTGTTGGACATCATGTGGCCAGAATGATTTCCTCGGGAGAGAATTCCATAGTCATCCGGAAGAAAAAGCAAGTGTCCCACTTCATGAACAACATCCCATGGAAGCATATTTTGAGACCAATATCCGAAGTTGGTATAAGTTATGCCTTGAATATCAAAAGGCATGGTGTCAGGTTCTACAAATATAAGATTTTGAGGTCCGACGCTTGTCTGAGGATGGAAATTTGGCAGATAGTTAAAGGTGAAATCGAATTTTACGTTACAGTTTCCATGCTTCCAGTTGCCTTTGTTCCAAGCGTCATTCGCTGATTTCTGCCAGGAGCTAGCAAGTTGGCCACTCGCGTTGGGTCCATAAATCCCAATTGTTGCAGTGACAATCAAAGTGTTCGTTTTGGGATCATAGTTGAGGTTGTAATCCAGCCCGGTGGGGTCGCTATATCGAATGGGATTGTTACCGACTGCAGAATAGTTGTTGACTGCTACCGATAATCCAAGCGGGTCTTCGTTGAGAAATCGGCCTGCGCTCGCATCGTAGTATCTGGCGCGGTAGTAGTATAGGGACGTTTCGCTGTCGAATTCACGTCCGGTCTGCTTTCTTAGAGTCTGAGACTGCATGGGACATTCAATTCGTGCCGCCGACCAGGATGATTTTTCCGGGCTGGATTTTCTCGAGGGCCGAAAGAACGGCCGGAAAGTGTTGGCGGAGGTGATCCAAGCGATTGGAGGAAGACTGGAGAACCACAATCGCGATTCTGCGACCCATCAAGTTTTGCTGGTAGCAGAGGTTTGTATCCACTGTGACCAGAGCGTCAAAAGCAGTTTCCGCAAGACTCAAAAGTTCGCCGTTCTGCATTCCAGCCCAGCCCGCTTCCTGAACAGTTAAACACTCATGGCCGTGATTGACGAGATGCTTTTTCAGCGCTCTAGGGGTGCACTCGTCAATCAGTATTTTCATTTGAGCTGGGCGACAAGACTCAGCCGCGCTTCCTCGATGGCAGCGATGGCAAGCTCGCGGCTGACACTTGGATACTGTTCCAAGAATTGGTCCAGAGTATCGCCACCTTCCAAATAGTCGATTAAGACCTTGAAGGGAACACGACTCCCGCGGAACACAGGCTCTCCGCCGAGGATGTTCGGGTCCTTGATGATGATGCCGGTCATCTCAATTCAACCTCATCACCCAAAGTGTAACAGCCAAGGGCCGAGCAAGTTAAGCCCCTTGACACCACAATAGGTGATCTGTCAACCCAACCGGCGTTGAAGACGCCGAGTCGTAACCATAGCTCGTCAGCGTGCGGCTGGTGAGGAACGCCTATTGCGTGGTTGTGCCCGTCAGCACCTTTGGGACTCTCTCGTTCAGGTCTTGCATGAAGCTGACTCTAAACCCGCATCTATGAGGCAGGCGCCGGTGTCAAGGATTGGTTTGGCGCAGAGGG
>CAYOOS010000198.1:0-7623 GCA_964405585.1 uncultured Acidobacteriaceae bacterium
ATTGAGCGCCGTCCTGCGTTGACATCATTTCTCCATTGACCTTCAGCAGTGGTTTTTTGTCGAATTCGAAGTCCAGGGCAGCGATCTTGATGCTTCTCGCGGCGTATTGTTCAAGGGCATCCTCAATCCGTTGATCCAGGATCGCGTCCGGAATCCCGCCCTGGTCGCGAAGAGCTTCGACTTCGCTCAGATGAAGTCGAAGGGAAGACAACAGGTCGATTTGCGCACCCTCCAAAACGGCCTGCTTCCCCACATCGCAAATCGCCCGCAGCTGTACGATGAATTGTTCTGCCGCAGTCATCACCCCGACCAGAGCAGCGTTATTCATCACCCGGTTTGCGGCGCGTACGCTCTGCACATCGTCCTGAAATACGCCGAGCCGTGCTTCCAATGCTTTGTTTTTCGCAAGTTTCCGGTAGCGTGCCTCCGCGCTCCAAAACCGCCAGGTCGGTTGCGCAACCACGTCGGCGTTAGTCCGTTCGAGCACTTCGCGCCGTTTTCGCTCGATCGCGTTACTGGGCGCACGGTTATCGTTCGTTAGGGCTTCGGTTCGTGCACTGCGCAGAATGCGAAGCGCCTTGTCGCTGATATTGGCGTGCATATTTCCTCCTAAATCTGGTCGTTCACTGTTGGCCGCTCGAACTCAAGCGGATGAAGAACCTTGCGCACCGCGCCGGTGTATGCCACCAGCGCAGCATGGAGCCGCGATTCAAGCGCCAGGCGGCCGACTCGGTCTCTAGGAACTTCCGAAATCAGGTCGAGCAGACAGGCGCTCAGTTGCTGGGTGAGTTTGGACAAAAGATCCGTTGCAGAGCCGGATTCAAACCTTTGTCCTGCGGCGGAAAGCCGGTTGACTACTTGACGGCGGCCAGCTTTGATGAGATCGCCCGGGTGTCCTGATTCCTCGCCGCCGTTGGTAGCGTATTGTTGGTAGACGCCACGGGCTACAGTATTACATCCAACCCGAAGCGCATCGATGGTCTCAGCGATCGCAGCATCCACTTCTGCGATTTGTTCCCGGTCACGTGCGAATTGCTCGTCACCGTTGCCTTTTGCCATGGGCATTTGTTTGCTCCTTTCGTATTGCTGTTAAATTCCCGAATGTTTACTCCGGTCCTGCGATACACGGTGAGGTCTGCTAGTAGTGCGTCCCGCCGTGTTATTCCTTTCATCCCCCTTTCGATTTGCCTTTGCTAGTCGGCGAAACAATCGTTTACCGCGGAAGTGAAGCGCGCGGATTGTCTTTGAATGAAATCGCGAGCCTTCTCTTTGTCAGCTTCGGCGAGGGTTGAACCTTCTATGGCATCGCGCAGCATGCCGAAACTTCGCAAGGCCAAGTTCTTCAACTTTTCTCCACTGTCGAAAGCAATGACGTTGGCTCGGGAGAACAAGCTGGCCAACTGCACGGATATGCCTTCAAACGCATTCGGCGACGTTCGCAATCCGCCCAGAAACTCGTCCATTTCTTGTCTAAGCCGGATCAAAGTGTCTTCGAGGGCAGCGATGCGCGGGTCGTCGAGTCTTATTTGCGGTGCCCAAAGAACGTCGCGGAAGGTTTGACCCAGCCACGGAAGTACACCCGGCATCATCTGGGCTTGCCATGTAGTCGCCGCCATCCAGCGACGAAGTTCGGCGAGCCGATCTGGGAATTTGCGATTCCCTCCCATCGTGGCGAAGATCGAGATCAACCCTATCCCGTCGAATAGCACTGCGAGCACCAACGAAAAAATATCCGATGGATCGCGCAGGTTGGTGATTGACCAGGCTGCTTCGACGACGGGGTGATCACGTCCAACAGTGGGCCGGCCATTTTCAAAGAGGGGTGTCAATGATGGCGGCGGGGGAAGTGGATTTGCCGACTGGAAGTCAAGCGGCATCTGTCCCCAGACGGCTCCGAGCTTGTCGTAGCTCGCTCTCAAGGTGGGCCAGTCCTTTGCTGATTGAAAATCCGGCACGGACGCGATGAGCTGGTCACGCACAGTTTGGAGATTTTGGCCTGAAACGCGATTTTCCGCAGCATCGAGTTCGAGTTTCTCGCCAGCTGCCGAGGCTATCTCAAGAAGACGATGGTCACGTCTCTCTTGAGCCTGAAGACGCATGAGTCGTGCCGCCCGTTCTTCGTCGCTCAACGAAACATCTGCTGTCAATCGAATCTGTTCTGCATGGATCGTTCGCAAATCCAATTGATAGTCGCGCGCTTCCAACTCGCGTACGTCTCGATTGGCGCTGGCGACATCCAGGTTCGCGATTGCTGTTGTCTTATCACTTTCCAGACGAGCAAGTGCGCGGCCACGAAGGCTCAGTGCGGCTTCCTGTAGTCGAGTCTGTTCGTCGGACAAGTGCTGCTTTTCAATCTGGGGCGCGCGAACATCGGCAACTTGGCGCGCCAATACGGCACGCAAGCCTACATAACTAAAAAAAATCGAGGTGCCTGCCGTAAATACGCAGGCAACAATGAACAACAATTTCTGGCGGAATCGGTGAGACCGGGCAAGCAGAATGGAGGCGGCAATCATTGAGCTCTGGAGGCCGAACGCCGCCAACACCGCTTGCAGACCGGGCATCAGTGTCTTGAGACCTGCGAAACTGGTGCCTAAGGAGACCGTCCCAAGCGCCAGCACTGCCACGAAGAAGAGAACCTCTCCCAGGCGAACCAAGGTCGCTTTGAGCTTTGCTGAATCGTCGCCGCAGTATCCGTTCATTCGTGCCTCCTGCAACCTGCAGCCTTGAAGGTGGCAGCCTCCCCTTCCCAAGGCTACGAATTGCGTGCTGGTTACGAATTGAACACAATTCATGCAGGAATGCAAGATGCGCATTTGCGATGCGTGATAATGATTTTCATCACATCAAAACAACTCGCCGTTAATACTCTGGATGCTGCGTAATTGCTGAAAATGCTTTACGTCAATAAGTGATTATATTTACGATAGATCAAAATATTGCAAAATGCGTCTAAGAGGAATATGCTGCACGTCTATATGCAAGAGAGAAGCTTTAAGGAGATCATTTAATGGCATCGCCGGCAGTTACGCCCCCGATAGGGGAAATGGTGCGGACTTTAAGAGAGCAGCGGGGGTGGTCGCAGAAGGAACTCGCGGAGAAAGCAGGGGTTGATGCATCGTTGATCTCGCGGTTGGAAGCTGGTAAATACATCAATCCGAGAGCAGGAACCACAGCCAAGCTAGAGAAGGCCTTGGAGGTTACGCCCGGTTCCTTGGAGAGCCGTTCAACAGCAGGTGCTGGCCAGCCTGAACCGCCGATAAAGTTTTTGCTTCCGCACTCGACAGTTTCTGCTCTCTTCCTTCCTCTTGCGCTTGAAGGAGAGATTGAAGGAGTGTTGTTCTCGAGTTGCAGGAATACTACTGACAGCGAACTGATCTGGTTGCCAACCGTGAATGTCGTCGCGCCGGATACGGATCCGAATAAGATACAACCGTTTCTCGCTGTAGAACTGAAAAAACTGCTGGATCGCGGGGAGGGTGACGTGGCACTCCTTTGGGGTGCAAGCCTTGAATCGTATGAGGGAATCTACAAGAGATTTGCGCAGCTGGTTTTCGGTCTGAGTACTTTGAACTGTTTGCGTGTCTTTCCGAAGAATGGTTCAAAAACAAAAACGTGCCCCGTCTTTCATCCCCGTGGACTCGAAAACATCGTTAAGCGATACCAAACTCAATTTGTGCCCAAAACAGCACCTAAGATAGTGGATTTCGCTAACTGGCCGGCCTTCGTTGACCAAGTCAAGAAAGCGCTACATGACGATAAAGAAGTTGCAATCTTCATTTGGGAACCCTGCTTATCCTGGCTAAAGTATGCCCTAGGGGAGAACAAATATGAGTTTGTATTTGAGGAACCGCTGGGAATGAATCTTAATAAAAATAGGAATGAACCGGATGAGCCTCCAATCTATGTCGTCATGGACATAGTTTGCAAAGCAGACAATCAGCGCGTACTCCAATGGCTGTCTGAAGAGCGTAACCGGCAAAAGACCGGTGGATTCTTTGCGCTCTTGAAAGCCTCCATTAAACAGATAGAAAATGCACTCAAGGATAAGGATGAACGATTCACCCTTGAGCCTCTTCCGACGATCGCCAAATATCTGCATATGCCTGAAAAAGAGGTTCACTGGCGGCTTCGGCGCTTGGATTTTGCCATACGGTTCTACGATTAATCCTCAGATCATTGAGCCACAAATCCGGCAGGCCCGAGGGGCTGCGCGCGCCACGGCGTTGCTCTCCCGAGTGACGCTGCCGATGAGATGCGCATGCCGTTTATTTTCCTCTGACTCTGCCTGGGGCCCTAGTGACCTGCCCCCGATTTCTCAACCACTGATAACTGGAGTTTCTCGACGTCAAGATGAGGGCAGCGGCTGGCGCGAGTCTGTGCGCCTCTGGCACACCACGAGATTGGAGGCCTAGTTATCCTGATGGTATTTACTGATCGAGTTCGCTATCCATTTATTTCAAAGCAGATGCAGCGGATAACTTCGTCATTGTGTTTTTGCCTTCTTTTGCCGTGTGGATCTTCTCTTGCGCAAGCCTTTCTGCTGTGGCCAAAGCATCATCTGCCGTCACCTTGATATCTGGTTTGACGCCTGTACCTTCCCAGTTCGTCTTCGTCACCAGATCGAGAGGCTTGGCAAATAGGAGGACAGGAGATAGGGTTCATCAACTAATCCACCCCGTTCAGAAAGTTCTGGTAGGCCCGGGCGGTGGTTTGATATGCAACAGGCATTCGTCGTCAAGGCAGTCCGTCAGGGTGCATTCAACGTACCTTCTGAAGACGAAGATGGCTGCTTTCTCCCTTTGGCAAGTGGCAGTGGCGGCGTCCGTGATGGCACGATTGTAGATTGAACCAAGGACGTGGTCGTTTGCCCAAATGCCAAGAACTTATCGAGAACTTGATCCAGGGTTTCGACCGATTCCAGATAGACGCGAAGGATAAAGCAGTCCTCGCCCGTGATGCGATGGCATTCGGCCACCTGCGGCATCGACGCTGCAAGCTTCGTGATCTTAGACAATTGTCCGGGCATGGGGCGAACCCTAACATAGGCCTGCAGCGGCCATCCGAGCGCCGCGGCATTCAGATCAAGTCGGTACCCCTGAATCACCCGGGCATCTTCTAACCGAGCTAAGCGTTCTCGCACTGCCGGCGCGGACATGCCCATGCGCCGCGCAAGCTCGGAAACATTCATGCGAGGGTCATCTTGAAGCAGCGTCAGAAGCTCGACGTTCCGGGGATCGCGGACGAGTTCTGCTAGTTGAAGGTATTTCGGCATAGATGCCTTCATTATCGAAAGACGCTTCGTTATTGTGCCTACATTCTAGTATGTACCAGCTCGCATTTCCTTGTCAAACTAACAATCATGGATCATGTTCCTGAGAACTTGGTGGGCTCCGTTGAACCAAGTACGGAAAAGAAAGTGAGTAGTTTTTCGAGACCGGGCCTGCCCCCTCATCTTTGGTTTGTCATAAGCGCAATCTTTCACTCGCTTGGCCCTTCGTTCGCCGTCCTTTTGTTTCCCGCAGTCGGAATCCTCGGCATGGCGTGGCTGCGCATAGCATCTGCTGCCCTTGTGTTTATGTTGGTTTCGCATCCGTTGCGCCTGCTCAGGTCGCTGGACCGTGAACAACAAAAGCTCCTAGTCACCTTCGGAATCGCGCTGGCCGCGATGAACTGCTGTTTCTATATGGCGCTCAGTAAACTCCCGATCAGTGTGGTCGTGGCGATCGAATTTTCCGGGACAATCACGGTGGCGCTCTATGGTCTGAAGACGGTACGAAACTACGGGGCCTTGTTGTTGGCTGTCGCTGGTGTTTTTATCTTGATCAATGCGAAGTGGTCTACGAATGCAGTTGGTCTAGCATGGGCTTTCGCAAACGGCTGTCTCTTCGTTCTTTATATCGTGCTCGGGCATAGGGTCGCCCGGTTGAGCCCTGATGGCGCCATCTCTCGACTCGGGGCTGCTACTTTCGTTGCGTTTCTAGCAGTGTCGCCGATCGGCCTAAGACAGGCCGTCCAAGTGATGCAAAGGCCCGTGCTCCTACTCGCCGGGTTGGGTGTTGGAGTGTGTGCCTCCGTCATTCCATATGTTTGCGATCAACTGGCGATGTCAAGGCTGCCACGCTCGAGTTTTGCGCTTTTCCTCGCCCTTCTGCCGGCGATTGCAACCATGATCGGAGCGATCGTTTTGAAACAGATCCCTCGGCCTAGAGACATCGCTGGGCTCGCGTTCGTTATGGCGGGTGTCGCTCTGCACCGCCCCGCCGAACGCAATAACGATGAGAACCAGAAACCCTCAACCATGCGTCTTGAATCGAACGACGCGGAAACGGATCATGTATGAATTACGTCAATCTCGGTCGTTCCGGCCTAAAAGTTTCACGTATCGCTTTGGGTTGCATGAGTTTCGGGGTCGAAGCCCGGGCTTGGAGAATTGATGAAGGCTCAAGCATAGCGGTGATCCGTCAAGCAATCGACGCTGGAGTCAATTTTTTCGACACAGCCGACATGTATGGCGGGGGAGAAAGTGAGATAGTTGTTGGTCGCGCTATGAAACAGCTTGCTCGACGCGATGAAGTCGTAATTGCCACAAAGGTGTACTATCCGGTTCGACCGGATGCAAATGGTCGAGGTCTCTCACGGAAGGCGATTTTTGCGGCAATCGATGCCAGCTTGCAGAGACTTGGATCCGATTATGTCGACATCTACCAAATTCATCGCTGGGACAGTGAAACGCCCATCGAGGAGACACTCGACGCACTCCATGACGTGGTCAGATCCGGCAAGGCACGATATCTCGGCGCGTCTTCCATGTTCGCTTGGCAGCTATGCAAGGCGCTCTATCTTGCGGATCATCACGGATGGAGGCGTTTTGTGTCCGTGCAGCCGCACTATAACTTGCTTAACCGTGAAGAAGAGCGCGAGATGCTTCCCTTATGTCGATCAGAAGGCCTTGGTGTCATTCCCTGGAGCCCGCTGGCGAGAGGTCGACTCGCCCGTGAATGGGCGGCGTCATCGACTTCAGACCGCGTAACACATGACAAAACTGCACACCTGCTCTACAGCCAGACGATGGAGGCGGATCACCTTGTTATCGACGCTGTTGGCCGCGTCGCGGAGCGGAAGGGGGTCAGTCGGGCGCAAGTAGCACTAGCGTGGCTCCTGAGGCAGCCCGATGTAACGGCTCCGATTGTCGGTGCAAGCAAAGCGGTCCATTTAGCAGATACAATCGCCGCGCTGGATCTCAGCCTCGATGAAGCGGATTGCTCGGAGCTCACTGCCCCCTACGTTCCCCACGCGTTCAGTTTTTGCCAAGAGCTGCCCGGCAAGGATCAGGATCGATGACGGCGGGTGCCCCACTTCTCCATATCCCTCAACATTCCGGGTGCCCAGGTCTCGCCACTGAGACCTGGGATTCCATGACCCTGAGCCGGAATACTCCTGATAAACGCCCATCCCAACTCCGATCCGCTGTGATGACGGAACCACCGAGATTTCAGTCGCGATACCGACTAGAGGACCTATTTTCTTTCGGGATTGACGTTTCTGTCACGGCAGAGATGTCGGTTCAAAAGGCGGAGGGCACACGACTCGCCTGTCAGCGCAAGACCTTTCCTCACCAAT
>CAYOOS010000199.1:0-7575 GCA_964405585.1 uncultured Acidobacteriaceae bacterium
GGTGTGCAGAAGATGTGCGCGTCATCTTGCGTGAACCCGCGCACGCGAAGCAGGCCGTGCAGAACGCCGCTGCGCTCGTAGCGATAAACGGTACCGAGTTCCGCCAAACGCACGGGCAAATCGCGATAGCTACGCAACTTCGATTTGTAGATCAGAATGTGCCCGGGACAATTCATTGGCTTCAACTGATAGTCGGTCTTTTCGACCTCCACCAGGCCGAACATGCTATCCTTGTAGAAACTCGCGTGCCCGGAAGTCTTCCACAGATCAAAGCGCATGATATGCGGTGTGAACACGAGATCGTAGCCGCGCTTCAGTAATTCCTCGCGCAGCCAGTTTTCGATCAGCGTGCGGATCAGTCCGCCCTTGGGATGCCAGAAGATCAGGCCGGGTCCGGCTTCTTCCTGAATGCTGAAGAGCTCCAGCTCCGTGCCGAGTTTCCTGTGATCGCGGCGCTTGGCTTCTTCCAGCCGGTGCAGGTATTCGTCCAACTCTTTCTGCGAATAGAACGCCGCCGCATAGATGCGTTGTAGTTGCGGATTCCCTTCCTGCCCTTTCCAATAGGCTCCCGCGACGCTCATCAGCTTGAAGGCCTGAATTCGCTTCGTCGAGGGGATATGCGGGCCACGGCAGAAATCGATGAATTTGCCTGTGGTGTAGAAGGACACCAGCGGCTCGTCGGCCTTTTCCTGAATCAGTTCGCATTTGAAGAGCTGCTTGGAATCCTGATAGAGCTTCAGCGCTTCGTCTTTGGGCAGCAGCTTGCGCTCATTCTGCAGATCCTGAGCGGCGAGCTGGTGCATCTTCTTTTCGATCTTCTCCAGATCTTCCGGCGTGAAGGGCTGCTCGCGCAGGAATTCGTAGAAGAACCCGGTATCCACCGGCGGGCCAATACCCAGCTTCACATCGGGGTAGAGTTCGGTCACCGCTGCGGCCAGCAGGTGCGCCGCGGAATGGCGGAAGACATAAAGTGCGTCAGGATCTTTCTCCGTAAGAATCTGCAGTTTGACGTCCTGCTCAAGCGGCCGGCGCAGATCGAAAAGCAGACTGCCGTCTTCCGCGGGATCCACGGAATTCGAGAAAATGCCGGTCTTTTCCTTTGCGCCATTGCCGCCGGTTGCATAGACCTTAGCCACCAGCGCGGCGTCCGCCAGCCGCGGCGAAATGGACTTGGCAATTTCGATGGGCGTGGTGCCCTTGGGAACGTCCTTGACGCTGCCATCGGGAAGCGTTACGTGAATCTGTTCCATGTCGAGTCGTCCTAACCTGCAGAAAATCTGCCAGGGGTGTAATGAACAAGAGTATCGGCGGGTGAAGGCAGGGTCAAGCCGGTGCACGGGGAACTACACGAGCGTGACGCCGGGCAAATTAACGTCGAAATGTGTATCCGAAGTGATGAGCTGCGCCCCGTGCGCCTGCGCCGTGGCATAAATGATAGCGTCAGCCATGTGCAAGCCCTTCTCGATGCTCAAGCGTGCTGCTAAGAAGGAAAGGCTTGCGTCCAACGGGATCAGACGGTCCCCAAATCCGGATGTATGAGCTGCAAAAAACTCCGCTAAAGCACTCCCCTTTTTTGCAAGGAGGGTTTTATAGACTTCATAAACAACGATTGCCGGAAGGAGTAGAGTCTCAGGGGGTTTTAGGTAGGGAGCAAATTGATCCGCCTTGGCGTCCTCGGTCAAGTACTCAAGCCAGCCAGAAGAATCCACGACCACCAGTTTAGAAGCGGTCATTGCGGTCACGATAATCATCCTTCCACTGCATGCCCTTGGCGATGCCACGAAGTTCCGTGATGGACCGGGGACGGCTAAGGCGAATCGTGCGGTCCAGGATGTAGATATGCAATTCCTCGCCAGGTTTAAGTTCAAGGGCTTCGCGAACCCTCTTGGGTATGACGACTTGAAACTTGGGTGAAACCTTGACCGTCTCCATTGCAAGCCTCCCACTCCAAATATATCGAACAGACTTACGTATGTCAATATTATGTTCGATAACATTGTCGTCATACATGAGTATGACGGCATTCCTAGGCTCCATTCGTTTTGGGCCAGGCAGGCGGGTTACAATCATTTCCTTAATTGCAGCAATTCAGGCAGCCCAAGGGAGACGCATGAAGCACCTCTCATTTGCACTGTTCGTACTACTGCTCGCCACTTCTGCCTCGGCGATTCGCGCGCAAGAGAATCAGGCGGTGCGCGGGGCGGACGAACGCTACAAAGCGGACATTCTGGTGGTCATGGCGCACCCGGACGACGAAGCTTTCTTCACGCCTTACCTGGTGCGGGCGATCAACGATTTGCACAAGCGCGTCGCGGTTGTCTTCAGCACACGCGGCGGAAGCGGCGCAAACCATGGCGCGCGGGAACGTGGACCGGCGCTCGCCGATGAGCGGGAGATTGAAGCGCGCCAGGCGTGTGCGAAGTTGGGCATCTCTCTGGTGTGGTTCCTCGACGGCAAGGATACCGCCTCGCAGGATTTGCTGGATTCGCTGGCGAACTGGGGACATGGTGCAAACGTGGAGCGACTGGTAGGTCTGATTCGATTGACGCGGCCGGAAGTGGTGTTCACACATTTTCCCGGCGTATTCATCGGTGAAAACCATGGGGACCATCAGGCTACGGGCGTGCTTACTATCGAGGCCTTCGATCTGGCCGCAAATCCGATTGTCTTCCCCGCGCAACTCGCGGCAGGTAGAAGCCAGCATGAATTCTTACTCTCGAATCTGCAGACCTGGCAGCCGAAGAAGATCTATTTCGTCAGCGATGCGGACGACTTCAAACAATTTGAAGGCTCCGGGCCGACCTATTCCGTTCACGAAGTGTCCCCCTCGTTGAAGAAACCGTACTGGCGGCTGGCGCTGAATTCCGCGATGGCCCACCGGACACAGTTCCCCGAGGATATCGAGCGCATTTCCAAGATGAGCGACGAGCAACTGGAAAAGCTCATGAGCGACCCGAATACCGGGTGGTGGACTGAACCCTTGACGCTGATCTTCGGGAAGTCCGTTGTTGGCGGTGAACCGACAGACGATGTCTTCGCGAATATTAAAACTGGAGAAGAGATTCAGGAAGTGCCCGCGAACATACAAAAGAGGCAGGCTTCCGTGGCGGGGACCGCGCTCCTCCTGGGAGGGCCGTGGCAATTCTATGCGGAATTTCGTGCGGCCCATGGGCTAGAAAACCTACGGCAGACGAGCACGCCGGAAATTGGGGTGAAGGCGGGCTCGACGCTGCTGGTTCCGCTGACCATCCGCCACGCCGATGCGAACCAGGCGATGAAGGTGAATTTGAAAATCGAAGCTCCGAGCGGATGGAAAGTTATTTCCGGGCAAGGCGAATTCGCGCTGCCCGCTGAGAATTCGACCGCGCTGCGACTGGAGATCGAGACGCCCGCTCTTAGCGCGGATGATCTGAAAAAAGCCAAGCCGGAGGAAGTAAAAGTCAACGCCGAGGCCGACGGGCATTCGATCGGCGAGGTGAAGTTGCGCGTGCTGCTGCGCTCGCATGCGCTGCCCCAGTGAAATAATCTAAACAGGCAGAAAAACGTTTTGCATGTCAAGGCGCGGTTGCCTGGCTACTCGCCCAGTTGGCTCATTTATTTTTTCGGACGCGCGGATTCGAGTTGTTCCCAGGCCGCATCGGGTATCATCGCCAGATCGTTGAATTCGCCGGCGCCGCGCAGCCACTGCCCGCCATCAATCACCACGCATTCGCCATTAATGTATTCGGCCATGTCGCTTAGGAGGAAGGCCGCGAGATTGGTGAGCTCTTCATGTTTTCCGAAGCGCTTCATGGGGTGTTTGTTGAGGGCGTATTCCTCGAATTGTTGCGAGGGCATCAGGCGAGACCAGGCACCTTCGGTGGGGAAGGGCCCGGGAGCGATGGCGTTCACGCGAATATGATACTTCGCCCATTCCACGGCAAGCGAAGTTGTCAGCGCCAGAACGCCGGCCTTGGCGCACGCGGAAGGCACCACGTAGCCTGAACCGGAGTTCGCCGCGGCATACGTGGTAGAGATATTGAGGACATTGCCACCGAGTTTTCTTGCGATGCGGCGTTTGGCGAAGGCCAAGGTGCAGTGAAACGTACCGTTGAGGACGATGCCGACAACGGCTTGGAAGGCATTGGGCGACAATTTTTCCGTGCGAGCCATGAAATTTCCTGCGGCGTTGTTCACCAGCGTGTCGATCTCCCCCCAATGATTTTCCGCGGCGGTCATGGCGGCTTCTACGGCGTCGTAATCGCGGACGTCACAGGTGGCATAAGCGGCAGCGCCTCCATCGAGGTGGATCTCTTCACAAGTTTTCTTGAGAGGCTCTTCGCGGCGCCCGATAAGAAACAGCCTCGCCCCGAGTTTGGCGAAGTGCAGGGCCATGGAGCGGCCGAGACCAGTGCCGCCGCCGGTCAGAAAAATGGCACGGTCTTTCAGAAGAGTCTGCTGGAACATGGGGAACCGCCTTTCGGAAGGAGATTGTAACAGGCTAGTGCTCAGCCGCAGGAGTACCCCAGGCCTTGGATCCCCGCAATCGATGGGAACCCTCAAAAAGAGAGGCGGGGTGGGGACCTGGTCCCACCCCGCCTTCGGGCGCGGTAGCGGTTTCCCGCTATCCGCAATGACGCCGTGAACTAAATCGCTCTTGGCTCGCTTCCCGCTTTGCAGCCAGGACGGCACGACCTGCGGCCATGCACCTGATCGCCTTCTCCATCTTCGAGAGATGGCCTAGTCCGGCTTACCCTGTTTCCTCATGACACCCTCGACGCGGTCATGAGCGTGGCGCGGATGAGCACCCACGGTTCAGGGAAGCGCCGCCAGGAGCGTATCCACGGCGTGAATCAAATCCTTCCAGGCCATGTCCACGGCCTCTTGAAACCGATTGAGTTGCGCGTCGTCGGCATATTCCAAATCCTCGATACGACGCTTAAATTCCGCAAAGCTGGTGCGCACGTATTCAAGCTCCCAGTAGTGCTCGAGCTTGACGCTCACCTTTTGCTGGGCAAAACGCCCCTTCAGCAGGGCCACGCGGGCGGATAAATCCTCGACTTCGCCCACTACCTGGTCCAAGTACGCTTCCTTCAGCTGCATGACCGCCTCTCCGTTAAAGGGAACAGGTCATAAAGACAAAAATCCCTTGCGGTAGAGAAAGCAGTTGATACGCCAAAGGGGGGTTGAGCTAACAGATTGAAAACAAGCCGGATGGTTGCTTCTCAAGGGGAGAACGGAGTTTGTGCGTGGGTGGAAAAACGCAAAGGCCACGGGTCGTGGCTGAAAATCACTCAGTTCATCGCCGGGAGGACAGCGTTTTCTGGCGACAAAATTGGTGGCGCTCGTTTGGGCCAAGCGTGGAGCAAAAACCTGAAGTGTTGAATATTTCTACAGTTGGGAAGCGAGAATTTGCACTGCTGGATGAAGTTATTGGTTGGGGGCGATTACGGCGGGGATGGGGTGGCCGAGAGATTCTTCGTATTCGGTTATATAGACAGGATTGCCGGGGAACTCTTCGGTTAGGTTCTTCAGCAGCTTTTGCGCGAGGGCATTTTGTTTTTCGCGGCGCGCGGAAAGTGCAAGAAGAATTTCAGCGAAGGGCTTCAGGTAACGGCCGCCATCCACTGTTTTCTGTACCTCCTGCATGCCGAGCTGTTTATCGCCGTGAATGCCGCCAAACCAAAGCATGAAGCGAGCGGAGCCGGGCAGCGAGCCGATGATGTAGTTGGCGCAGCCGAGCGCAACATAGGCGTCGTAAGCGTCAGGGCGCTCCTTCAGAAGCAGCTCAGCGTTGACGTTGGCTTCTTTCAGGTGTTTCAGCGCATCCAGATGCTTTTTCAGGAGCATGCTGCTGGCGTCCGATTCCATGCCGGCCACGAGCGTGAGGGTGTACAAACCTTCAGGATCGCGTGAATGATTCTTAAGGCGCTGAAACGCGAGTTTGCGGGCATTTTCGGAGGCGATTTCAAAACCATGGATGCGGTCAGGATCAGGAGTGCCGGCAATGCCGCCGAGGAAGCGTTTGTCATTGAGGAAGTAGTCGCTGGTGAGAACGTGCTGGAGGTAAAACTCCTCGAAGAGATAACTGGCGGCAAGGGCGACTTGGCCGAACGGTTCGTCGGGGTGATCATTCGCCCACTTTCGAAAGATTTCGCGGGCTTCCGGGAATTTCTGAACGTAAAGATTGTGGAATCCTTCTTCGAGTTCGGGAACGGAAGAAAACGCCGGCGTATCGGGCGGCGGCGCGGCCGTCGCTTGCGCAGAGGAAGATGGAACGAAAAGAAGAAACGTGAATCCGGTGGCCGTCAGGATTGCGTCGAGGCAGCGCATCATCAAAAACCTCTCAGAACAACCCCGGTACAAAACGAGGTTTATGGGACATGGCGGCGCGGTACTGCGCATCGGCGAAGAGCACGCGCTCCTCGGTGGCGAGGCGCTGAGAAAGCACGAGAATATGAGCAAGCGAGCCGGCCAGCGCGGTGATCCACGCGGTATGAATCAGCGGAAGCACCAGCATTTCCACGAAAACAGCCGCGTAGTTCGGGTGGCGAACATAACGGAACGGGCCGGAGGTGACTACGCCAAGGCTGGTGGAGTTAACGACCTGAACGTTCCAATGATCCCCGAGGGTGCGAATGACCCACCAGCGAACTGCGTTGGCGGCAAGAAAAATCACGAAGCAGACTGCGGCGAGAACGGGATAAAAAGGGCGATGGAGAAAGACCACTTCGAGAGCGGCACCGATCAGGATGGCCGAATGCAGCACCACCATCCAGCGAAAGCGCGGATCATCTACTTTGCCGGCGCCGCGAGCGGCCATTTCCCGCTGGTGCCGACGGGAAATACGCAGCTCCACGAGGCGCAGGGCAGCGACCGCGCCAAGGAGAACGAGAAATGCGATTACGCTCAGTTCCATTGCAGAAGTAAGAATTCGGCACTGAAGCCCGGACCAAATGCGCCCGCCAAGGCATATTCGCCGGCCTTGAGGGGGCGCTTCTCGAGCCATTCTTGAAGGATGAAAAGGATGGTGGCGCTTGAGAGGTTGCCCACATTCTTGAGGATGTCCCAGGATGGCTGGGTATCGCATTTACAAAGGCCGAGTTCTTTCTCGACGTTGCCGAGTAGACGCGCGCCACCGGGATGGAGGATCCAACCCTTGATGTCGCTCTGGACTCTGCCGCAACGCGCCAGGAATTCATGGACCAAGCCCTGAATCTTGGCGCCGATCATCTCCGGAACGTCTTTGGCAAGAAGAATGTGGAAGCCGGAATCGCGAAGATCGAAGCCCATGGCGCCAAGGGAATCCGGAAAGGTGTAGGTTTCGGTGGCGAGGATGCGCGGGCCGGGCTTCTGCTGGCCGGTGACGATCACGGCAGCGGCGCCATCACCGAAGAGGATGGAAGAGATGAGGTTGGCCTGAGAGATATCCTTGCGCTGAAACGTGAGCGAGGGCAATTCCACGGCGATGATAAGCACATTGGCGCCGGGATGAGCGCGGAGGTAATCGGCGGAGCGAGAAAGGGCCATGGCCCCGGCCGCGCAGCCTAGTTCGGTGAACGGCATGCGGCAGACATTGGAGCGGAAGCCCATCAG
>CAYOOS010000200.1:0-7569 GCA_964405585.1 uncultured Acidobacteriaceae bacterium
CTGCCATCACCGCCATCAGTAAGCTCGGTCTTAAGGTCATGATCACGGAACTCGACCTTGACGTATTGCCCCACGCTCTTCAATATATCGGCGCGGATGTTACCCTCTCCGCCGAACTCCAACCCAAGTTGAATCCTTACCCCACTGGCTTGCCCGATGGGGTACTGCAGGCACTGGCGCAGCGGTACGCCGGTCTGTTCGACGTATTCCTGAAGCATCGCGGCGAACTCGTGCGCGTTACGTTCTGGGGCGTGACCGATGCAGACTCCTGGCTAAACAATTGGCCCGTCAAGGGCAGGACCAACTATCCTCTCCTTTTCGATCGCAACGCACAGCCCAAGCCGGCCTTCGATGCGGTCATTCGCACGTCTGGCAGCCAACACTAAGAGCAGTATCGCGGGTGAGGTTGATTCATGGACTACACGAGCACTTTGATCGCGAAGATCGGGTTTTTCGCCGGTCGCAACGGACAAGAGTTGGTGTGCGCGTGAAAAGAGCCTTTACAATAACGTTTACGTACACGCAAGGCCTTAGCTTCCTGCAGGAACAGAGCGCCTCTTTCCCTGCACCGCTTGGCACAACTGGCATAAAATAGTTGCGAGTAAGGACATGACAAAGAAACGACGCGGCATCCATCTAATTGCGGAAATTGCACAGGTTTCCATCGGCACGGTTGACCGTGCCTTGCATGGGCGCGGCGGCATCAAGGAAGCCACGCGTCAACGCATTTTGGAAATATCCAAGCAGATTGGGTACACACCGAACTTGGCGGCGCGGGCCCTTTCGGTCGCCGGGGCAAGTGCCCGGATAGGCGTTTGCATACCACGCGAAATCCACTTTTTTTATGATCAGATGTGGAAAGGTGTGTTGGAGGAGGCGGAGCGGGTTTCGCAATTTGGGGTTGAATTCGTAAATCGCCCCGTGCAGAGCCTGGGCGAAGGAGACAGCGGGGCTTTCAAGGAGCTTATGGCCAGTGATGTCGACGGGATCATCCTGACCGCTGGAAATCCAAAAAGTCTGAAACCATTGATCGATGAAGCCGAAGCTAAGGGTATCCGCGTAGTTTGTTTATCCACCGATGCTCCTGAGAGCCACCGGTCCAGCGTGGTGTACGTCGAGCCATATCTGAACGGGTGCCTGGCTGGCGAACTGATGGGCAAGTTTGTTCCCCCCGGATCGAAGGTGGCCGTCGTGGCGGGAATGCTCATGGCAGAAGACCACCGGCGCAAAGCCGAGGGTTTTTCGGAAACGTTCCCGAAGCACTGTCCTGGCGGCAAGATTGCGGGTGTGATCGAGTGTCACGAAGACGAAGACGAGAGCTTCCAAAAGACTTTTGACCTGCTGCGGCGCATTCCAGCGCTGGCGGGGATTTATGTCAACACCGTGAATTGTCTGCCGGTGTGCCGGGCTCTTGGGGCGCGGGGCCTCGGGGGAAAAATCAAGCTAATCACAACCGATTTGTTCATCGAAATGTCCCCCTACTTCAAGAAGGGCACGATCGCCGCGTCGATCTATCAGCAGCCGCACCGGCAAGGACAGATTGCCGTTCGCCTGATGGTGGATAATCTGGTCTCGAAAATCAGTTTCCCGCCTGCCGTACGCCTCAGCCCGGGAGTGGTGATGTCATCTAATCTTCATCTCTTCAGAGAAATACGGCTCACCGAAACAAAGCACTCGGAGGGACTGGCCATGGGTTTAGCGCATCCGGCCGCTCCAGCGAAAAACGGGGATTAAGCCTCCGGTGGACGGGTCACCTCTCACTTGCTTTGGATTCGACGCTCCCCACCCAGCCATTGGCCTTCTGGCTCAGAGCCATAGCCGGCAAACCTCGCTCACAACCGTGCCGATGGAAAGCCCTGCAACTCCGCGACTTGATGGATGCCGCGTTGCTCCTTTGCCAGGTCTTCACCCGCACGCACTTTATGGCAATTGGCCAAGCGATGCAGGAAAAGAGGAGCTAGGCTCCCCTTGGAATGTAAGCGCTTACGTGTACGTAAACGATATTGTAGAGGCTCTTCAAAGCGCGGTGCCGGGTCCTGCCTGCTGCAACCGACGAAAAAGAAGCGAATCTCTCGAGCAAGCAATACACTCCAAAACCCGCAGTTTTGTGAGCCTATTCGTACCGTCGTTCAGCTTTAGCGACATTCGGTGGAAAGTCGCCAGGCGCCATATTCACGGTACCGATTGAAGTCATAAAAAAAACGCTTGACAACACGGAGGAGTAGCGCGAAGCTGCGTGTACGTTAACGGCGATGCCATGTCGTCGAGGGGTTTAGCCGCAATCCTTTGGTGCTTGGAGGCATAAATGCATTTTTCCTCTCGGAGTGTGTTCGTAATTCCCGTAAATAGCCCAAGAAATTGGATTATTCGTGCAGTTATTTTCGCTACGTTGCTCTTGGGTTTGCCACTGCTTGCGGCAGCCCAGGAAGCGACCATCCTCGGTACCGTTACCGATCCGTCCGGCAGCGCGATTCCCAACGTCACAATCACTATTACCAATACAGATACCCATATCGTCACTCATTTCAAGACGAATGACGTCGGCCAGTACGTCGTTCCTGATCTCCACATTGGTCACTATGATGTTCGGGTGGAAAGTCCCAACTTCAAGACCACCGAGGAGAAGGGCGTTGTGCTGCAGGTCGGCGACCGCAAGAGACTGGACTTTCAACTCGAAGTGGGCACCGCGACGTCTGTGATTACCGTCGAAGGTGAAACGGCTCCAGTCGCTGTGCAGACAGATTCCAATGACATCAGCACGGTCATCACGGGCACGCAAATCACCCAACTCGAGACCAACGGCCGAAGTCTCTACGAACTGGCCAACTTGGTTCCGGGAGCCAGCAGTGATCAGGTTGATTTTCAAACACCAACTCCCATGGGCGGGGACCAGACCATCAGCTTCAACGGCCAGCGTATTTCCCACGCTCTTTACACTATCGACGGCGGCGAAGCTGCGGACCGTGGCGGTTCCGGCGCGATCGTGATGCCCTCGATCGACGCCCTTGGTGAATTCCGCGTTATGACCTCGAACTACTCGTCTGAGTATGGGCTTGTTTCTGGTGCCACCATTAGTACTGCGTTGAAGTCCGGCACCGATAAGCTGCACGCTTCGGCGTGGTGGTTCGGACGCAATAATGCTTTTGATGCTCGCGGCTTCTTCAATCCTCCGCCAGAAGCGGTAACGGAGTTGCGCTTTAACCTCTGGGGTTTCAATGTTGGCGGACCCATAAAATTTAAACGCTCCTCTACCCCAAAGACCTTCTTCTTTTACAACATGGAATGGCGGCGCCTGGTGTCCGGTGGCGCGATTCACCAGGCTGTTCCGTTTCCTAGTTCCTATCCAACATCCAGTGGAGCGGACTTGAACGCCGCAGCCAACTTCGATAACGGCGCGTTATTGACCAAGGGCTTCAGTTCGATCCAAGCTCCTTTCCAGTGTCAGGTCTCCAATGCTGTCATTACAGAGTTTCAGGCTGCTGGCCAAGCTTTGAGCCCCTGCACCGGCAATACACCCGGCACTCCCGTGCCGTTTGTCTACAATGGTCAAACCAATGTGATCAACCCGGCGTTGATCAATCCCAACGCCGCAGCCTTGGTCAAGGCTGGTATTTACCCCGCGGTAACCTCGGGCGACCAGTTCATCGGCGGTGCCAATGCCCCCACCGATGTCCGGGAAGAAATTGTGCGGATTGATCATACTTTCAACAGCCATTGGTCGCTTTTCGGGCACTTTATCGATGAATCAGAGGTCTTGCAGACCGATGTGCCGGCACGTTGGGCTTGGGTCAACTTGCCGACTTCCAGCGATACGTTTGCAAATCCTTCCTACCAAGCCGTGGTGCACTTGGCCGAAACAATCAGCCCCACGCTTGTGAATGAAATTGCCTTCAACTACGGCGGGAACCGCATCAACATCTCGCCATTGGGCATCTACGATGCCTCAACAGCCGGCTTCCAACAGAATCGCCTCTTCAGCGGTCCGAACACCATCATCCCTTCCATTTATCTAGCGGGACAAACAGGAGCGGTCTTCAACCAGAACTGGAGTCCTTGGGACAATACCGCCGATAGCTACCAGATCCGCGATGATCTTTCCTGGAGCAAAGGAGCGCATCAGATCAAGTTTGGCGGCGGTTGGCTCAACTTCCGCAAAGCGCAGCCATTGCAGGACAGCCCCCAGGGCGGTTT
The DNA here is from genome assembly GCA_964405585.1 of uncultured Acidobacteriaceae bacterium. Classification (GTDB taxonomy): domain Bacteria; phylum Acidobacteriota; class Terriglobia; order Acidiferrales; family UBA7541; genus Acidiferrum. The sequence goes on from CAYOOS010000200.1 coordinate 4,192, forward strand.
CCAATTCAATGGCTCGTTTACCGGTTATGACTTCGCCGACTATCTGCTTGGCCTTTCCAGCACCTATTCCGAATCCCCTCTCAAGGACACTCGCCATTGGAACAGTGTTTCCTGGGAGTCATATGTCCAGGACGATTGGCGCGCCACCCGGCGTTTGACGCTCAACCTTGGCTTGCGCTGGGACGGCATTCCGCACACTGCGGAAGTCAACGGCCAAATGTCCAACTTCTATCCCAATTTGTGGGACGCGTCCGGAGCGGCCGCAGCGTTCGGTGTTGTTAACGGTCTTCCCACCATCGGCGGCACCGGTTTCGCACTCTCGAACGGTACCGAGATCTGTTCTGGTGTTGGTATTCCAACCCCAGTCTGCACCGGTGCCAATCCATATTTAGCTACCGGCCCTAACCCTGCACTGAACGGCCTCTTGTCCTACGACAATGGCCTTGGCATTGCCGGGAAAAACGGAATCTCCGACGGGCTCGTCGCCAACCACTGGGATACGTTCGGTCCACGTATCGGTTTCGCCTACGACGTAACGGGCAAAGGCAAAACCATCGTGCGTGCCGGAATCGGCGTGTTCTACGAGCGCATCCAGGGCAACGACATGTATCAGGCTGGAGGCAACAATTTGTTCGGCGGCACTCCCTCCATCAGCAACGTTTCTTTGTCAGATCCGCACATTGGTGTCGACCAAACAAACTCAATCATTAGCACCGCCACACTCCCGGTTACGGTGAACTCCATAACCATGTTGAACGGCAAAAACTATAAAATCCCGACCAGCTACCAGTACAGCGCCGGTATTGAGCAACAGCTCTCTGGCAAGACAGTGCTGTCGGTCGCCTATGTGGGCAACCAAGGGCGCCACGAGAGTGAAGCCACGGAAATCGACATGCCGGCGCAGAGCCTCTTGCCAACCTTCTTTACCTCTACGGGTGGGAATACAGGCACGGAGAATCTATATCGGCCATACCTCGGGTATTCCAGCATTAAAGTTGACCAGAACGACGCCAACTCGAGTTACAACTCGTTGCAGGTGTCGCTGCGGTCGCAAATCCGTGATCTCACTTTGCAGGCAGCCTACACCTACTCACATGCTCAAGATCCCGCCCTTAACACGCAGGATGGCGGAGACTTGGATTATGTGAGCAACCCCTATGTCGGATGGAAATACGACGTTGGCCCGTCGCAATATAACCGCCAGAACATCGCCTTTGTCAACTTTGTCTATGACATTCCGTTCTTGAGAAAGAGCGAAAATCGCCTCTTGAGGGATGTTGTCGGCGGATGGCAGGTTTCTGGTGTTGTCACCATGGAATCCGGCATACCGCTAAACCTGACTGTCAACGGAACCAGCGTGTGCGGCGCAATATCAGGTAACTGCTTCGTTAGGCCAAACTTGACTGGACCGATTTCTTATCCTAAGACCGCGACAACTTTGACCAGTGGTTTAGGGACCATGCAGTGGTTCAACCCCTCGTCATTTGCCGCCAATGACCTACCTGGACTGCCTGTGGCGACCTTCGGTGACCTCAAACAGGACGGCGTCTGGGGCCCCGGTCGCGACAACTGGAACATTGCCGTGTTCAAAACCTTCGCATTCGGCGAACGGCTCCATCTTGAACTGCGCGCTGAAAGTTACAACACCTTCAATCACCCGCAAATGAATGCGGTCGACGTTACCGTCGGGGATCCAAATTTCGGCAAAGTCACTTCAGCCTACGATCCCCGTATCTTCCAGTTTGGTGCAAAGCTGGTTTTCTAAACGGCCACCCCCATCACCCCAGGGAGGCTGCACTTCCCCCGCTGGCGTCAGGCAGGCGCCAGCGGGGTTTTTGTTTTCCCGGGGTTGTTGAAGCGAGAATTCCATTTTTGTGGCGAGGATGTGACAGGTGTTTATGCAGGCAAACTAATTGGTAGCAACCTGACTAACTCTCGACCACGATGGACTGCACCCTTGAAATGAGACAGCCAGGATGGGCACACTTTGCAGGGAAAGGGCTGCAAAGTGAAGCGAAAGCGATACTCGCGGAAGTTCCAGCGGATGGCTGTTGAACGCCTAAGAACCTGTGATGATGTCAACGAGTTGGCGCAAGAGCTGGGGGTGACCCGGCGATGCCTGTACAAGTGGCGCGTTAAACTCGAGACAATCGAGCCGGGAGAAGATGCCTCGCGGCCCAGCACGCACACATCGTCCTACCGTAAGCAAATCCACCAGTTGAAGCGAATGCTCGCCGAGAAGGCGATGGAAGTGGATTTTTTCAAAGGTGCCTTGCAAAAAGTCGAGGCTCGACGCCAGAAGAAAGACGGAACTGGCGGGATGGCATCTACGACCAAATGCGAGAAGTGATGTCATTGCAAGGCAGCTTGAGTATCGAGCGCATGTGTGAGTTGGCGCGAGTGAGCCGGGCAAGCTTCTACCGTTCTTTTCGGGAGAAGCACCAGGTCGAAGAGGACATGGAAGTGCGATCGGCAATTCAGCAGATTGCTGTCGAACATCGTCGGCGCTACGGTTACCGCCGTATCGCAGCAGAATTGCGGCGGCGAGGCATGCCGGTGAATCACAAACGGGTCATGCGGATCATGGGGGAGGACAACTTACTCGCGGTGCGGATGCGGGCATTTGTGGTGACCACGAACAGCCATCACGAATTCGAGGTCCATTTGAATCTGGCTGGCCGCATGAAACTGACAGGGATTAACCAGCTGTGGGTAGCGGACATCACCTACATTCGATTGAAGTGGGAATTTGTGTACTTGGCGGTGATTCTCGACGCCTTTTCCCGGAAAGTGGTGGGCTGGGAGCTGGGCAAGACGTTGGCGGTGCGTTTAGCACTGGCAGCGCTCAACAAAGCTCTGGTAGAGAGGAAACCAGGGCCAGGCCTGGTGCACCATTCCGATCGCGGGCTACAGTACGCGTCCAGCGAGTATATAAACGTGCTGAGGGAGCACCAGATGATCCCCAGCATGAGTCGGCCGGCGAATCCATACGACAATGCGAGTTGCGAGAGCTTCATGAAAACCTTGAAACGAGAGGAAATCCACGCGAACCGATACGAAGACCTTGGGCACATGCGTGTGAACATCGAAGAATTCATCGAGCAGTATTACAATCGGCAGCGGCTGCACTCGGCGTTGGGTTACCGTCCTCCGGAAGAATTCGAGGAGCAAACTGAACTTCCGGGAACGGTGGCGAGCCCAGCGAGTGCAACCCTCGTGTTTTTCAGACCATGACGAACATACGCGACAAATTTTCTGGGGGAGGGGGCGACGTCGCCCCCTCCCCCAGACCTCCGGCTTCCTCAGGAGCCGGGAAGAAAACTGAAAGAACTGCAAGTGTGCCCATCAAAAACTGTCTCATCAGAGGGGTGCAGTCGG
>CAYOOS010000201.1:0-7569 GCA_964405585.1 uncultured Acidobacteriaceae bacterium
ACGGCGGCGGCGCAGGAGCGGCCGGGGGCATAGGCCCAGGTGGCGGTGTTGGCGTTGGAAACGGCGTGGCCGGCGCAGGAGGAGGAGGAGGAGGAGGAGGAGTTGGAGGAGGGACTGGAACGGGAGTCGGAGGCGGGATAGGCGGGGGGATTGGTGGCGGTGCAATTGGGGGCGGTGGTTTTGGCGTGGGAGGCGGGACGGGGAAGAGTGGAGGCAGCGGGCCCGGAAACGGTGCGCCTGATGACGAAGAGGTGTACCGGATACTGCAAGCGCTGACAACGTTTGGAAAACTTGGGACCGGAGAGAACCCGGCGGGCGCGGCGATGGAATTCCAGGCGCAGGTATCGCAATTGCCGGCGCGGGCGCAGGATACGCTGCGACAGGCGTTGGCGGGAATCGCAGAGCAAGGGAAAAACAAGAAACTGGACCAGGCGGTACTGTTGAAGTTGGCGGAGCATCTTTCCATTCGATTTGCGATGGAGCGATTTGAACGAGGCGAAGTGAAAGTGAATGCGGTGCGGCAGATGCTGGACCGCATGAACATGGAAATCGAAAGCCTGCGAAAGATCCTGGGACAACACGAAGACAAAATGGCGGAAGCGGGAATCCTCGTGGAGTCGCACCGGGAGACATTGGACCGTGTGTTCTGGGCAAGCGTGCCGGAAACCGCGAAAAGGGAAGTGCTGCTGTCGGACGAGGCGTGGTGCATACCGCCGAAGAACGTGCAGTCGTACGTGGCGGAGTTGATCGAGCACGGGGATGTGGCGGAAGCGATCAGCATTCTACAGAATTACGCGAAATGCGCGGACAGCGAAGAGCCGGATGCGCGGAAACGCGCGGCGACGGGGCTTTCGGAACTGGCGGGATTGTATGCGCAGGCGGATCCAAAATTGCTGGCGGAGGCACTGCGGCACGTAGGGCTGCGGCTGAGCGTGGAGCAGGACCAGGATCTGCAGACGCTGGTAAGCGCGGCGTTCGTGCGGCTGAGCCAGGAGGCGGCGGCACAACGGTGCTTCCCGGCCATGCAGCAGGCGCTGGACATGTTGAACGGCGTGGAAGGACAAAGGCCGGGAATTGCGAAGACGCTGCGCGCGAAGATGGGGATCGAGGAGCGCGTGCCAGAGTTCGTGGAAGAAGCGCTGCGTGCGCGGGAGATCTCCGCGGGACTGACAGGGGTCTTGAGGCAACTGCCGCAGACAGCGATGGAGCAGTTATCGGCGCGATTTAACCGATGCCAGATGCGGGATGATTTGGAGAATGTGGCGAACCTGGCGATTGACCTGGGGGAGGAAGCGCTGCAGTACCTGCGGAGCGTGGTGAGAGGCGGAGCGATTGCGGAAGCGGTGGAAATGGTGGGGTTGCTGGCAAAGCTGGACGCACAAGCCGCCGAGGTGTTTCTGCCCGGGCGCATTGACACGTTTCCGCGCGCGGCGCAGGACCGCGTGATAAGGCAGATTTCCGCAAGCGGAGCGGCGGGGCGCTGCCGGATCCTGCTGGCGGTGCTGGATCATGTGGATCCCCTGGTGATGCCGCTGGTGGTGGACGAAATCGGGATGACTGGGGACCGAGAAGCGCTGGGGCGGCTGCTGAATATCGCGGACGGGGATTTGCCGCTGCATGCTGCGCCGTATCTGCGAGTCAAGGCGATCGAGGCGCTGGGGCGGTTGCACGCGCTCCAGGCGGCCAGCACGCTGAAGCGGATCGTGGAGACGAGGAAGGTATTGGGCTGGCAGCACCCGCAGGAACTGCGGATCACGGCGCTGCAGGTCTTGGAGAAGCTGGAACCGGAATGGGTGCGGGCATTCATGCCCAAGAGCGGGATTGAACAAGCGGAAATGGTGTTGGGGCCGCTGGATATGCCGGTTAATTCGAAGTTTGTGAGGCAGCGGCGGCACACCAGGGTGAGGCTGCAGAAGGTGCTGCCTGCCGTGAGCACCAACCTGAAGCAGAATTGCAAGCTGGAGATCAAGACGGCGAGCCTGACCGGAGGGTTGGCGAGCACGAACATGCATCTTGCGCCCGGAACACAGGTGCAATTGCGGATGCAACTGGGAATGCGGAAGGTGCAGGCCACGGCTTTGATGAGGGATTATCGAGCGCAGGATATGTCGTTTGAAATCGTGGACATGAACCTGGACGAGCGCAGCAAGCTGCGCAAGCTGCTGATGGAGAATATGACCAAGTAGCCGTCAAATGGAAGCGCGAAAACCCCCGAAACAGCGGGAAAATCGCGCAGCGCTATCCAATCAATTACTATTCGCAAGTACTATACGGCGGTACTTTTGTGGGATTTACCTGCCACATTAGCCTCTCCTAAGCTACCAATAGCACGAAGCAAGCGGCCCCTTTGAAGCCCCGCCCAGGCTAAAAGCCTTCGTGTATGTGAGTGCCATTTTGCCTGAGGGAATCCATCGCCGGCTTATCGCGCTAGTCTGTGCAGCCGCTGGGCTATTGCCCGGGGCCGTTGCGCAAGATCGGCGTGTTTCGTTTCCCAGTAATTCCCGATACACCGTACAACGACTGGAAGAGCAGTTTGGGCTGGGTGCCGTGACAGCGACGGCGATGGGCCAGGATGCGGAGGGATTTTTGTGGATTGGCACGCAGACCGGGCTGTTCCGGTATGACGGGGCGCGTGCGAAGAAGATGAGCGAGGTGGAGAGCCTGACGGGGCACTACATTGTGGACCTGTTGATTGCGCCAGATGGCACACCATGGTTTGCGGGGAGCCGAGGAATCGCGCACTACAAGAATGGACGCTTCGAGAAGCTGGCCATTCCGGAATCGGCGATGCCACTGGCGATGGGAAACCAGATTTTCACCGTGGACAGCCAGGGAACGGTGTACGTGCTGTTGTTCAAACAGGGGATATTGCGGATTGATCCGAGTCAGCCTTCGGAAGCCGCAGTGCTAGGCGCAGAGACAGCGAAGGGCGAGGATGCGGCGGGAATCACGCGCGGCCCGGACGATGCCATCTGGTTCACGTATGGGACGCATCTGGCGCATATCGCCAGGGGAGAAACGACGATCGAAACGGAACCGCGAATCCAGCTACCGAAGGAGCGGGTGGTGGCGCTGGTATTCGACGGAGACTCGACGCTGTGGCTGCGCACGGCGACTCGATTGGCACGAATCAATACGCCACTGCACAAACTGCAATATGAAACTGGAGTGATTGGAACGGCGAACCAGGAGGAAGGCAAACCAAGCGTGGACCGGCATGGACGGTTGCTGGTGCCATCCTCGGCGGGATTGTACTGGCAGGAGGGAAAAGGCTGGAGAGTGTTGACGTCCCAACAGGGAATCGCCAGCAACGACGTGCAATGCGCTTTGGAAGATCGCGAAGGGACGCTGTGGGTGGCGGGATCGGGCACGGGGCTGGACCGCTTGCCCGGAGTGCATGAGTGGTCGGCGTGGACGACGGTGGAAGGACTGCCGGACGACACGACGTGGTCCACATTGCGGGACCGCCAGAGGCGGCTGTGGGTGAGCACGGGGCGAGGCATAGGGATTTGGGATGGGGGAACGCGGAGATGGGAGCGGGTGCCCGCTCTACCCGGACAAGCCAAGGGCGAAATCCGGCAAATGCAGATGGCGGGAGACGGATCGGTGTGGGCGGTGACGGCGACGGGCGCGCTGGTGCGGATTGATGCGCGGAACTTCAGCGCGAAGACGATCCCGTCGTATCACGGGCGAGCGTTCATCTCGATCATGGCGGCCCCGGATGGCAGCATTTGGGCGACGGCGAGAGCGCATCTTCTGAGGTTCGACGGGCGAAATGCGACGCCGAGTTTTGTGGAAATAACGTTGCCGGTGGGGATAACGGGCGATGTCGAGTATATGTCGTTTTCTCCAAATGGAGTGTTATGGGCGTCGGGGCGCGGGGCGCTGTACCGGTATGACGGAAAGAAATGGAAGACGATGCGGGCGGAAGATGGGTTGGGAGGTCAGACGATCTCGAGCGTGATGGCAGTGAGCGACAACGAAGTATGGATTGCGTACAACGACGTGGTGAACGTGACGCGGGTGATGCTGGACGGGAAGGGGACGCCGCATTTTGAGAATCACAAATGGGACTGGTCCATCGTGGCGCGGGATTCGAAGAAGCGCATCTGGTTCAATGGGACGGACGGAATTGCGATTCTTTCACCGGATGGCCGGGTACAGAGGTTGAGCCACGCGGATGGCCTGATTTGGGATGACATCAGCCCGTGGACAGGAGTGCGCGAAGAGGCGGACGGGAGTTTTGTGATCGCGACGTCGCGTGGGCTGGCACGCTACCAGCCGTCGGAAAGGGTGGAGGGAGAAAGCCGTGCGAGCGTGGTGCTGACGTCCGTGCTGCTGGGTGGCGAAGAACGGCGGTTGACGGGCGTGCCGGAAGTGGCGTCGTCGGAAGGGACGCTGGCGGTGGAGTTTTCGCCGCTCGTGCTGGACGCGCCGGAGCACGTGTCATGCATGTATGAATTGAACGGGCTGGACCAGCACATGACCGAGACGCAGTTGAGGGAAGTGCGCTACGGCGGACTGCCACCGGGGAAATACGAGTTTTGGGTGCGGTGCCAGAAGCCGAATGCCGCGGTCGAGTCGCGAGCGGCGATCTTCAAATTTCGAGTGCTGCCGAGTTTCTGGCAGACGTGGTGGGCGAAGGCGGCAGGATTGTTGCTCTTGCTGCTGGGCTTCTCCGTGTTTGTGAAGCGGCGAACGCGGGCGCTGGACCGGCGGAGAGTGGAGTTGGAACAAGCGGTAGCGCAGCGCAACGCGGAATTGCTGCAGAAGAACAAGGAACTGGAAGATATTTCGCTGACCGATCCGCTGACGGGAACACGGAACCGGCGGTATTTCTACGAGACCATATCGACCGACTTCGCGCAGGCTTTGCGTTCGCACCAGCGCGCGGCGGAGCCGAGCGCGGCATCCGCGCCCAAGCAGGAATTGATTTTCATGCTGGTGGACATTGACCGCTTCAAGCGGGTGAATGACGAAATGGGGCACGCTGCCGGGGACCGCCTGTTGCAGGAGGTGGCGAAGCGCATTGCCAGCGTAATGCGGCGTTCGGATGACCTGGTGAGGTGGGGCGGGGAAGAGTTTTTGCTGGTCTGCCGGACAACGGACCGGGAAAACGCGGGGCAGTTGTGCAACCGCGTGCTGGAGGCGATTCGGGATTTGCCGTTTGATGTGGGGAACGGGCTGCAGATCCACAAGACCTGTTCGATTGGATGGGCGCCGTTGCCGTGGATGCGGGACAACGTGGAGTTGCTTTCGGTTGATAACGTAATCGAGCTGGCGGACAAGGCGCTGTATCTGGCGAAGCGCGAGGGAAGGAATCGAAGTTATGGGATGGTGCCGGCGGCGGCAATCGAGAAGCAGGAGAAGGATGTGTCGATGGATCGGCTGCGGGAGTGTCCGCCGGAGCTGGTGCAGATCGTCTGAGTCGTGACTTGTGATTCGTGCAGGAGCGAGAGTCTTCTAGGTAATCTTGCGCAGGGGTGGGCGAGTGTCGGGGTCGGTTTGGGAGCCGGCATCAGAGGTTTCGTCAGACTGAGCTGGCGTAGTAAGAACCCCGCGCGCGTCGGCTGCGTCTTCCTCGCGCACCAGGATTTTATACCCTAGACCGGACCACGCAAGGTGTTCGCGCATTCCCCCCACCGTGTCACCTTGGATCATTGCTGGGATGCCGGCACTCTCCAGTTCGCATTTGGCCAAGTCTGCCTCAGGAAGGGTACCGCACTCACGGACGACGATAAGCTTGGAGTGGTCCATGGAAGTATTGTACGCCTGGACGAGAAGGAACGCTCGACGTCGAGCAAGTGCGCGCCGGACTGCGAGGCGCATATCGGACATCGCGGCAAGTCGGGGGAACACTGGCCACTTCCTTTGATGAGGGGCAGTTTGGTCGAGATGGACCGGCTGTGAAAGCGGCGGCAAGCCGCTGCACTCCAAAGACGTACGGGGCGGGGTCAGTTTCCATGCCTATTAGGGTTTGACTCATCTGACTCGTCTCCCGTTGAACTTTACGGGCGGTCCCCGTTCCTTTTATCATCGAAACGTGAAGTTTCTAACCTGTCTCCTACTCTGGTCCATTCTGCCTCTGTCCGCCCGGGCCACGGATCCGCAACTCATCGAGATTCGCTCCGTGCTGCAACGTGTTCGCGCAGAAGCGGCGCAACACGCGGACACCCGCGGCGCTTCGCCCGAACTTACCACCGTGAAACATCAGCTTCGCGATTGGGTCGAGTCGCGCCTGACGAAGCTCACGGGGGATTCCGACGAGACAGAGAAGACAGAACTGGTGGCTGAACTCAACGAGGCCCTCAAGCAAGCGCAGCTTTTGTGCACCACTGAGCCGGAATGTTCCACGAACGACCGCACCCGGCTAGGTTTTCTGGGTGACATCCAGATCGATCTGCGTCAAAGGGATTCTTTCCTGGTTTTGCAAACCGCCGTCGGAGTCGAGTGTGGTTATGACGAATCCGCGTACGTTTACAGGTGGCGCGATGGGAAGTGGAAGTGGATCTGGCAGAGCGAACAAAACCACTACACCAAGGACGAGTACGCCGTGCAGACACTCCACGCCGTGCTGCTTTCCCCAGCCCTCAAGGAAGGCGCTCCCCTGGTGCTCACTCTGGGCTCCACGCCTTGGTGCACATCGAATTGGCGCAATGTTTATTACCGCCTGTGGCGTACCTATCCCGACGATTACACTCCGAAGCTCCTTCTTGACGGCAACGAGGTAGCCTTTTTGGGGAATCACGACATACCAATCCAGGGAAGCGTCGGGCGCGAGGACGCGCTCATCGAATTTGCGGTCGGCAGCGGGGACCAGGGACTCCACCACCGCCCAGCCGTTCGCCACTATGCGGTCCATGCGAACACGGTCGAACGCATTGGACCGATCGCGCTAAGCCCCCGCGATTTTTCCGAGGAATGGCTCGCCAACCCTTGGGAACAAAGTAAGTTGTGGTCGCAGACGTCCTCGGCTGCAGCTCTTCAGCACGAACACGACAGTGTGCTTTCCGGAGTCAAAAATGGCGAGTTTGCCGAAACCCACCATTGCACGGATAGCGCCGATCTCTGGCAAGTTGCCTTCTCCCCCTCCGACAAAAGGTTAAATACGATCTACTTCCTCATTCGCTGGCAGCCACCGTACCGCTTCACCATGATGCGCGTCTCCGATCACGCGTCACCCTCCTGCACCGAAAAAGACCCCGCGGCCGACGACGAAAACAGAACACTTTTCCCTGTCCAGGACTCGCGCGAGTAGTTTCGCTCCCTCCTCGGATACTTGAGCTCATTGAAAATTATCGGGTTCCCACACGGCAGGCGGACCCTCGATTTCCTGGAAAATCGTTTTTTGTGGCCAATCGTGGCTATACTGGAGCGACGCCGGATGCTGCGCTGCTCATCGGCACGTTTGCCGTAGTTCGGACCGCAGTGCGACGCCACAGGAGATCCCACCGTGACTTTGCGAATTCGTTTGCTGGTTTTGCTCTTTCTCGTTTCCAATTGCCTTACGCTCGGCGCCACTCCGCCCCCCGAGCATGATCATTTCCGCGTTGCCATTTATATCCCCGT
>CAYOOS010000202.1:0-7568 GCA_964405585.1 uncultured Acidobacteriaceae bacterium
TCGCGCGCAACTTGCGGGAGATGGCGCGCCTTCCCGTTCCCATCATCTGCACCGTCACTGGTGAAGGCGGCTCTGGCGGCGCACTGGCCGTGGCCGTCGGCGATCGCGTCAACATCCTCGAGAACGGCTTCTATTCCGTGATTTCGCCCGAAGGTTGCGCCTCCATCGTCTGGCGCGATTCCACCAAAGCGGAAACCGCAGCCATCGCCATGAAGATCATGGCCACCGACCTGCGTGAATTGGGCATCATTGATGAGATCATCCCCGAACCTGATGGCGGCGCCCACAGCGATCACGAAGGCGCCGCCAAACTCTTCGCCGAAGTCCTCGATCGACAGCTTCTAGTCCTGACCAATCAAACCGCCAAGCAACTAGTCCAAGCCCGCTACGAAAAATTCCGCCGCATGTGCCAGTTCTTCGACATCCTCCGCTAGCGCCATCTTGCCGTACATGTAGCGCAGGGAGAGTCCGCGAGCCCTGCGGTTTCTCTCTTGGGTTGATCTCCTTATGTTGCGAGGCCCGCCCTCGCTACTCCTCCATTACGTAGTTTTCCTTGTATAATCCCATCAAGAGGACCCCGCCATGAAAGCTTTTGCTTACGACCTCCCTGAACAAATCGAGGTGCAAGCCACGGTCAAGTCACCCGAAGCGCCCCTATCGATATGGAGATTATCCTTGGAATTGGCAACTATGGGGCTCGTCCTTTTCGCATTCTCCAGTCTGTTTCGTGGCTTTTGGCCGCAGTTGGGACATCTCTCACGCTTTGTCCTCGCTCTTTTGACTCTTTTGATCTGGACGCTACTCGCCCAAAAACTTCAACTCTTCGGAGATCGAATAGACCTTCATGGCGGTAATCGTGCTTCGGCGGGAAGATTGCTTGTACCCGAACTTGTCGGGTGTACGGTGCTTATGATTCTAGTTTCTATCGCCCTTGAGAGCAAACTTAGTCTCCGTTCCTTAGTGAGCTCAGTGTTCGTAGGAGCCATGTTAGCCATTACCAATTTGCTCCGGCGGAAGAAGGGTATGCTGCCAGCGAATTACTAACGGTTGGGTATTTCCACTCATGCCGCGCCTTCCGCCTCCGTACTAGTCCCCCGTACCACATTAGCCACGCCCCACACATCCCATCGTTGTTCGCACACACTACCCGCACTAACCTGTTAAGGCATCGCGCGAATCCGGGCCCGGGGGAATCTGCGCCGTGCCGCTACACGCTGTGCATGGAGAGCAGGGAACAACCATGTCGGAACCGTTCCGTCCTTACGAAAAACTGGTCGAAATCTCAATAATGGGGAAGAAGTTCCAGGTTCCCGAGCGCAATTCGCTTTTGCGCTGCTTCCAGTTCATCAGCCCCGAAACCATTCCCTACGGCCGTTTCTGCTGGAATCAGGATTGCCAGTATTGTCGCGTCACCTGCCAATTGCCCGATGACGACGAGCCCCGCGAGATGCTCTCCTGCAAATTCATCGTCATGCCCGGCATGGAAATCACCGATCTGAGCCAGGAGCTCAAGTGGTGCCTCCGCTCCAAGCTCCCCTCCGCCTCCGCCGCCGTCTCCAAGTAAGTCCTTCGTAAATCGCTAGGTGACTCTGTCAACTCACTGGAGAAAGACAGGTGTACCTTCACCCACCCTTCTGCGAGAAGAGGGGGTGTTTCCGGATTGCCGACAATTCACGAACGATGTGCCGGAGCCAGCCCACGCGGCCAAATCCCCGCGAAGGCTTCTCCCGAAAGGGTTTTGTCGGTTTCGATCAGGCGTTGAATCAATCAATTTTCGTCTGCCATCTCGCAGCCCAGCCGCAATCCCGCCACCTCATCGACCTTCGCGTTCGACGAGATTGCGTCTGGTAGCCGACGAACACTTCGCCCTGTACGTGTCCGTCGCCACTCTTCAATTTGAGGCGCCCCGGTCGGAGTATTTCACGCTGTGAACTAGCCCGTGAATGGCCTGTCCTCCGAAATGCTTTGCGGCCGGGTCCGCGAATACCAGAGTGATGTTCGAAAATGGCACGTTCGGATCGGTTGTTCCTCCCGCAATACAAACCTGCAACGGTGAGAACTGGCCGAACGGTGCAGTGCTGCCATTCGCGAAAACGCTGGCGGTGCCGTTAATTTCAATACGGGCGACGTAGGGTGGCGTGGTCGCGGCGGCGGGAGGGCAGTCAGTCGGGTTGTAAGTGACCATGCCATCCATCGTAATGTTGTGAGTATGCTGTGCCAGACTGACCGCTTCGACGTTTGTGGACGTTTGGCCAAGGACTGACAACCCCATCGTCAGGGATGCTGATAAATGGGCTCTCCCGGTTTCTTTGTTCAACGTCAAACTCCATGGCCCGTGAAGTTCCCACGCCGTGCTTCCGCCCGCTACTGGTGCGTAGTCATTGATTACGCCTCTGAAATGCTCAGGTCCCGGATCCTGCGCCATGATTCCAGTGCCTACTGCCATGACTGCGGCTACGAGCATGCGTACTGCCAACGAAAGACTCTTGCTGTTCATGGAAGCTCCTCCAATTTGGATTTGAACCTCGCCGAATGTCTCAGGACCGCAAAAGACCTGAACCTGGACCGGCCTTCGGCCCAAAAACCCATTCGACAAGGGCGCTGTCAGCGCGCTCCGACACGTTCGGCCACCAGCCCGCTGCCGTCAAACTGCAATGAGCGGAAGGGCCCTTTGCGGTCAAATGCAGTGCTTTGCCGTCGGGTGTCTAGAGGTTACAATCGGGCCACTTAGCTTGCGGGATTGGGTCAGCGGGAGAGACGTGATGGACCAACCACTCTCTGGCGAGACGGTGTCAAAGGAAGGCTCCGCTCGGCGGCTGGATTCCTGGAAGGAAATCGCCGCGTACCTAAAGCGGGACGTAACCACCGTCCAGCGATGGGAAAGGCGCGAGGGCATGCCGGTCCATCGGCACGTCCACGACCGGGCGGGCTCGGTCTATGCGTTTCCGTCGGAACTGGATGCCTGGTTGCAAAGCCGGAAGCCGCGCCTGGGGGAAGAAGAGAAAGAGCCTCTGGCGCCGCTCCCCGGAGACGCTCCAACAGGAATGGACGTGGGCCGGAGGATGGCGACTTTCTCTCCTCAGGTCCGTCGCTGGATTGCGGTGAGTGGGGTGGTGCTACTTGCTCTTCTTGCCGCCGCTTACGCCATAACCCGGAGCCGAGCCGCGAATGGATCGAGGACCCAAATCAGGTCCGTTGCTGTCTTGCCACTTAAAAACCTCTCGGGTGACCCAACACAGGAATACCTTGCTGACGGGATGACGGAGGCGCTCATCGGAAGCCTTTCTACGATCCACAATCTGCGCGTCGTTTCGCGCACATCAATCATGCGCTTCAAGGATACGCAGCTCTCTGTGCCAGAGATTGCCAAAACGCTCCATGTAGACGCCATTGTCGAAGGATCCGTAATCCGAGAAGGCAGGCGGATTCGCGTCCACGCGCAGTTGATTCGCGCTGCAACTGACGAGCACTTCTGGTCGGAAACCTACGATCGTGAGTTCCAGGACGTTCTCGCTCTCGAGAGCGAGTTGGCACAATCCATAGCTGAAAAGGTGGCCGTTACGGTCACCGGCGACGAGAAGAAGAGCCTCACGAGAGCCCGTCCCGTCGCGCCGGAGGTCTACGAGAGCTACCTAAAAGGCCGGTTTGCTCTCAGCACAAGCAACAGCAAAGCTGGGATCGAGGAGGGTATCAGTTATTTCGACGATGCGGTTGAAAGAGACCCGACCTTTGCGCCAGCCTACGTTGGCCTGGCCGAAGGGTTCAACGAACTCGGCACGGTTTTCATCGGCGCTCCCCCAGCAGAAACGCGCCCGAAAGTAATAAGCGCAACCCGAAAAGCCTTGGAACTCGATCCAGACCTCACAGAAGCGCACGTCCTACTTGCGGACATACTTCAAAAACAGTGGCACTGGGCCGACGCCGAGTCTGAGTACAGACGTGCCCTCGAATTAAACCCGAACGCCGCTGAGGCTCACGCCGGATTTGCTAGTTGGCTGCTATGCCAAGGACGCGCTGAGGAGGCATTGGCGTGGGCACAGCGTGGCCGCGAACTCGACCCGCTCGCGGTTTCTGGCACAGACATAGGGTGGATTCTGTTCCAGTCCCGCCGCTACGAAGAAGCCGCACGTGAATTGCGCAGCGTACTGGCAGTACAAGCGGACGATCCAACTGCGCTTTGGTATCTTGGATTTGTGCTTATCGCCACCAATCAACCCGGCGACGCGATTCCCTTGCTCGAGAAGGCCGCTTCTGTTTCCAACCGTAGCCCAGGCGTTATCGGCGTCCTGATCAGGGCCTATGCTCACGCCGGGCGGCGCAGCGATGCGCTTCGGCTTCTCGAGGAACTAAAAACACGCCGAAAAGCCGGGTACGTTCCTTCCGCCGCTTTTGTGAACGCCTATTTAGGGCTCGGCGAAAACGATCAAACTTTTGCTTGGCTCGAGGAGGCTTACAAAGAGCAGTCGAATATTTTGCAATTCCTCAAAGTACATCCGTTCTTCGACCCAATTCGGGGCGACCCTCGATATGCAGACCTCGTCCACCGCGTCGGACTTGAATAGTGGAATCAGGCCCAGGAAGTTCGGCGCGCTCTGTACATCGAATCGCACGACTCCTTGAAACGGCGAAACAGGTTTTGGTTCACCTGATGAAATCTATACGGAAGTACATACAACCTCGATCAGACGCAGGCAGCCGGCAACCAGGCTCCAGCCGAAGTTTTTGAAACTGAGTTCGCGGCTTCCGTTTCCTTTCGGAAAGATCACGAGCCATCCGGAAGCTATTCTTCCCAGTGTTCATTTGCACCAACTCCCCACTTGGTCTACGCTTTCTATACATCATGTCACCCGCGATTTCGCTCTCCTGCGACGGCTGCGGCCAATCCGCCTCTCCCGATCACCTCACGCGTCGCCTCCAGCGCCTCGAATGGACCACCCGCTACCGCCCCGTCCACATCCAAGCCCTCCTCCTCGGCGGCATTTCTCCCGCCGCTGATTCCGCCTTTCTTTATTCGCCTGACGATGATTACGAAGGCGAAGCCGCCAACCTCCTGGACGCCCTGCAAATCCCCAGGGCAGGGAAGTCCGCGGACGCCATTCTCGCAGAGTTCCAGAAGCGTGGCCTGTTCCTCACTCATGTTCTGGAATGCCCCTTGGAACCCAACGCCTCGCCTTCCACCGCGCAGCAACTCCTCGAAAAACAACTTCCCGTCGCTCTCGCACGGATCCGCCGCTCGCTCCGGCCCAAGCGCGTCATACTCTTCTCCAGCGAACTGGCCCCGTTGGCAGGGAAGCTCACGGATGCAGTCTCGGGAACTCCCGTATTCACAGGTCAGTACGGGCCCCTGCCGCTCGATAACAGTTTATCTGCCGACCAGTTGGACGAATTTCGTCGCGCTCTTCCCGGGGGGAGTCTACCTTGATCCGCAAGGTGTTGTGACGAATGTCACTGCGCTCGGTGACGGGTTACCGCATACTCGGACTGCATCGCACATCCTGCTGATTATGGTAAGATTATTCCTTGGCAGGCTGCCTTAGGAGTCTTCCGTGCAGAATCGGGCAAAATTTGGCGTCGGTATCGGCGTAATCGTCTTTTCCTTGGCTTTCCTGGCTTGGCTGGGCTACGGCGAAAGCAAAACCTACTACCACACCATCGCGGAATATCAGCAACTGCATGGTTCGGCGCGCGATCATCGCATGCGTCTGGCTGGCACTGTCGCCCCAGGCAGCATTCGTCATTCCTCGGGTCATACGGACTTCGTGCTTGAAGAGGAAGGCAAGACCCTTCCTGTCAGCTACATTGGCACAGATCCGCTTCCAGACACTTTCGTTGACAAATCTCAAGCTCTCGTCGAAGGCCGCCCGGGTTCCAACGGCCAATTCGTTGCCGAACACGTTCAGGCCAAGTGCGCTTCCAAGTACGAAGCTGCACCCGGTGGAGACAAGGCTGCAAGTCCCGGTGTAATCCAACAGAGCAGCATGTAACGCGACCAGCAGAAAAACCTACGGGGGAGAGGCGGAAGGCTCATGGATGTATTCGGTTCGTTTACACTTCTGCTCGCATTTGTCTGTGCCGTGTACGCGTTCGTGGGGGGAATTGCCGCCATCATCACGCGGCACCCGCTGCTCATCAAGAGCACGCGTCAAGCAGGCATCGCCACTTGCGTCCTGATCTTCATCGGCACCTTCAGTCTGGCATACCTGCTCTTCAGCGATAACTTCTCGCAAGCCTACGTCGTCTCTCACAGCAATCGCGATCTCTCGGCCTTTTACAAGGTCGCCGCTCTATGGTCCGGCCAGGAAGGCTCTCTGCTCTTCTGGAGTTTCCTCCTCGCCATCTACGTCATCTCCGTTCTGATCGCCTACCGCCACAAAAATGGCGAATTGATGCCCTACGTTGGCGTGATTCTCGCTGGCGTACAGATTTTCTTCCTGACGCTGAACAATTTCGTCGAAAGCCCCTTTAAGACTCTCGCCAATGTTAGCGCCTCTGGTGTGTTGACGCCTTTCATCCGCTTGGATGGCAACGGCCTCAATCCACTCTTGCAGTACCCGGAAATGGTAATTCATCCGCCCAATCTCTATTCCGGCTACACCGGCTTCACCATTCCGTTTGCCTTCGCCCTTGCTGCTTTGCTGGCCCGCTATCCCGGCGAAAAGTGGATTCACCTCACGCGCAAATGGACCATGGTCGCCTGGTGCTTCCAGTCCGTCGGTATTCTCCTCGGCGCGCATTGGGCCTACGCCGTTCTCGGTTGGGGCGGCTATTGGGGCTGGGATCCCGTCGAAAACGCTTCGCTGCTTCCGTGGCTCACTGGCACCGCGTTTCTTCACTCCGTCATGATGCAGGAAAAACGCGGCATGATGAAAGTCTGGAACGTCTGGCTCGTCTTCGCCACGTTTCTGATGTGTATTCTCGGCACGTTCCTCACGCGCAGCGGTGTCGTCAGCTCCGTCCACGCGTTCGCCAACTCTCAGATCGGTCCGTGGTTTGTCAGTTTCATGGCCTTGACGCTCATCGTCTGCTTTGTTGCCTACATCAAGAATCATGATTATCTGAAGAGCGAAAATCAGCTTGACTCCATGGTTTCCCGCGAGTCCAGCTTCCTGTTCAACAATCTTCTCTTTCTCGTCGCCTGCATCGCGGTTCTCTCCGGGACGCTTTTCCCCGTCTTCACGGAATGGTTTACGCCCTCGCGCATCAGCGTCGGCGCTCCTTTCTTCAACAAGATCATGATTCCCATCGGCCTCGCCATTCTCTTTCTTACCGGCGTTGGCCCGCTGCTCGCCTGGCGTAAAACCTCCACCGACAGCATGAAGCGCAACTTCACCTGGCCTCTGGCATTCGGTGCTCTCTCCGCTGTTGTCGCTTATGTTCTCAACTACCGCAATGCCTACGCCCTCGTCTGCTTCTTCCTGTGCGGATTCGTCTTCTGGACTATCGTCATGGAGTTCTACCGCGGCGCCAAGGTCATCGCCGCGCGTTCTGGCATGGGCCTGATGATGTCCGCGCACGAACTTGCCATGCGCAACACCCGCCGTTATGGCGGCTACGTCGTTCATTTCGGT
>CAYOOS010000203.1:0-7559 GCA_964405585.1 uncultured Acidobacteriaceae bacterium
GAGCTGGCGCAAACCGCGATCGGCATCGGCGGCATTTGTTTGAACATATTTGAGACTCTCGCGTTGTTCACGCGAAAGAACTTTTCTTTTCGGGGGCCTGCGCATCTCTTCCGTGACGGAGACGGCGAGAATGCGAACGCCAGAAGCAAAGATTTTCTGTTGTGCGAGGGGCCAACTCCAACGTGAGGAGGTATCGATGCCACTGGAGAGTAAGACAATGGTTTTCTTGCCCGGGAGTGCGGCCAGCCAGTCGATGGTCGAAACGACACAGTCAACCAGATTCAACTCTGAGTAGCCCGCCTTGAAATTCATGGCTGCCAATGCGCCACGCGCAACGGTCTTGTCCGCGGTGAAGTCCAGAAGCAAGGCAGGATTGCGAGAGTAGGACACAATCGCGACGCGATACGAAGCAGGAAGCGATTCGAGGAACATCGCGGCGGCATGAAGTTCATTGGCTTCATTCAAGAAAGCACCGGGACCGGTTTCAAGCAGGAGAACAACCGACCCCGGATCATCGTCCGAGAGAAAACTGATAATGGGCCGAGGAGCGCCGTTATCGAAGACTCGAAAATCATTCGCGTGAAGACCTTTGACGAAACTTCCGCGGGCGCCGGTAACGGTGACACCGATACTTACTTCGGTCACCTGTACGCGGATGGGTGGGGGCAACGGGGGACCGGGAGCAACTTCCTGCGAATAGGCAGAGGCGGCGAGACTCAAGGCAAGGAGCGGATAAACAAGTGAAATTCTTCGCGGGATGATTTGCTGCACAAAACTGGCTAAAGCCCGGCGCGCGCCTGCATTAAGTGCTCGAGGCAAGGCGACCTTTCTCAGAACAAGGAAAGCTTGATGTGCAGGAATTTTTTGGGATTGGTGCGGAAGTCGCCGATGAGTTTGCGCATGTCGCCGGTGACGCCGGTAAGGTTGTCGTAAAGCTGCGGATCGGAGAAAAGCTTTCCGGCGGTGTTGGTGTTCTGATTCAACTTCGCGGTGGCATCGGAGAGGTTGTTGCTGGTGTCGCGCAGTTTATTGAAGAGGGTTTCGTCGGTGGCGAGTTTGCCGAGTGTGCCTTTTCCGGCGCGGACGTCGTCGAGGACAGCGTTGCCATTGGTGAGCGCTTGCTTGGCCTGATCGTAGAGCGTGGGATCGTAGAGCAACTTACCCATGGTGCCCTTCTGCGCGCGGAGGTCGGCAAGGATAGTGTTGATCTGATCGAGAGCCTTATCCGCTTTGACGGAAGTGTCGTCGGTCATGAGCAATCTGCCGATGGTTCCCTGCCCCGCCTGCAAGTTGCTGGCGATCTGATCGGTCCTGGCAAGAACACTGTTGAGATGGTTGTAGGCCTGATCGTCGGTGAGTAATTTTCCGAGAGTGCCCTTGCCGCGCTGGACGCCGTCAATCATGTCTTGGATATCGTCGCTGAGCGCTTTCAAGTTGGAGAGCACATCGGCGCTGCGCTCAACCACTTCCTTGATGGCTTTTTCCTCGGTGCCAGGAACGGATTGTCCTTCCTCCAGAGGAACGCCGGTGTAGCCGCGAGAGATGTTGACGTAACGGTTGCCAAGCAGTCCTTCGGTAACGAGGCTGGCGGTGGAGTCGGTCAGGATATCTTTCTTATAGTTGCGGTCAATGCGCATCAAGACTTCAATATTGTGCATGCGGTCTGGCGTCTTGCCTGGATCGCGCTGGACCAGACGAATGCGATCCACGGTGCCAACATCAACGCCATCCAGGCGGACGGGAGCGCCGGTGGAAAGGCCGGATACTTCGGGAAGAAAGGTTTTGATGCGATATTTGGGGCCGAAGACGCCGGCGCCGGTAACGTAGAAGATGCCGACCGCCAGGACCAGCAGGCCGACAAGAACAAAGAGACCCACGCGCAATTCCGACCACGTCAATTGCTTGCGCTGCGCCATGCGGAAGCTCCTCCGTGCCTGAGTGCCAGCTTAGTCGACAGAACCTCAGCGGCGATTGCCGATTTTTCTCTTGCGGCAGCAGCGGCGGCAATTTCGCCAAACCCGGTACCGCAGAGAGCGCCTACCTGCACACTATACCTGATTCGCGGCGGATTTCTGAGAGACGTGCATCATTATTTTGCGACCGGCCCACCACTAAATCAGGAAGCGTTGCAGATAAGGATCTTTTGCAGCGAGAAGCTCATCGGGGCTCCCCTCAAAATAGAGTTTGCCATCGCGCAAAACGAGGAATCGCGTGACGGTGAGGCTGGACTTTTCCAGCTTGGTGTCGCGGCGAACGTGCTTGGCGACGGGATCGAAACGGAAATTGGCAAGGGCAAAACCGTCCTGAAGGCGATGCGTGGCGAGCAACGCGGTGACACCGTAGACGTCGCGCAAGCGGAGGATGAGGGTGATGATGGTTTGCGAAGTGACGGGGTCGAGTCCGGCCGTGGGGGAATCGTAAAGCACGATGGACGGACGGTTGACGAGGGCGCGAGCAATGGAGACACGGCGGCGCATGCCACCGGAAAGTTCCGAGGGCAACTGGTCCAAGGTGTGGCCGAGTTCGACGAAATCCAGGATTTCGCGGACGCGCGGCGCGATCTCATCTTCCGGCAGATGATCTTCGCGCAGGCGGTAGGCAACGTTCTCGCCGACGGTCAGGGAATCGAAAAGGGCGCCTTCCTGAAACACAAAGCCAATTCTGCGGCGCAGAGCGAGCAATTCGTGCTCCGACATTTGGGAGACGCACTCACCGAGGACTTCAACGCTCCCACTGTCTGGACGCATGAGGCCAGCGGCGAGCTTCAGGATGAGCGTTTTGCCGGAGCCGGTCTCGCCGAGGAGCACCAGCGTCTCCTTTGCCTGGGCGGAAAAGGAAACGCCGCGAAGGACTTCGCCCTCCGCAAAGCCGATGCGGACATCGCTGAATTGAATAACCGCTTCAGAGGTGGTTTGCGGCGTAAGGGCAAGGCTGCTGGGGGAATCCGCCATAGCCGGAATCAAAAGACCCTGTCGGCCAGAAAGAGAGCGATTTTGGTAAGGAACGTATCCGCGACGATGATGAGAACGGAAGACACCACGACCGCCTGCGTCGTGGCGCGTCCGACGCCTTGCGTGCCCCCGCGAACATTGAGCCCCTCGTAACAGCCCACAGTAGCCAAGATGAAACCGAAAACGACGGACTTGGAAAAGCCTTGCATCAAGTCAGAAAACTGGAGAATGGCGATGGCGCGCTGCCAGAACGTAACAGCGCCGAGGCGGAGAGAAAACACACTGGCGACCATGCCGCCGACCAGGCCAACGAAGACGGAGATGGTGGTGAGCAGAGGAACCGTGATAAGCGTGGCCAGGACGCGAGGGGAGACCAGTTTGCGGCTGGGGTCGGTGCCCATGGCGCGCATGGCGTCCACTTGCTCGGTGACGAGCATTGAGCCGAGTTCCGAAGCAATGCCGGAAGCGCATCGGCCCGCGACCAGAAGGCCGGTGATGGAAGGGCCAAGCTCACGCACCAGCGCGATGGAAACGACGTCGCCGGTGAGGGAGGTCTGGCCAAAGCGCTCGAATTGCGCGCCAGTTTGCAGCACCATCACCGCGCCGATGAAGAAACCAGAGAGGAGGACGATGGGCAGCGAGCCGACGCCGATATCGTCCATTTGCGCGAGGGTGTCCTGCATATAACGGGGAGAAGTGGCGAGATTGGTGAGCGAACGGAACGAGAGTTTCGAGTAGTCCTGAACCTTCAGGATGCTTGTCTTGGCAGCATCCAGTAGCACATCGGCGACGGAGGGCGTCTCCGGGGAGCCGGATTGCGGTTGCGTGATTGGCAGAGGCGTTTCGGCCACGAGTTTCCCGTTGGTTGAGGGCTGCGAGGAAAGCGTAACTGTCAAAGCGAGAAGCGTCAAGACGTTCCGCGTGAGAGGTGCAGGTGGAGGAGGAATTCGAAAGCCGGTGGTCATGGGCGGTGGGGACCCCTGGGAGTTCACGAAGGGGTATTCTCTCTTGGTGCGCTAGTTGGGAAAAATTGTTGGGCAATAGACGCGGAGATGGTCTATGAAGGAGGGCATGCGTTTGGCCGGTGCGGCCCGGTGCAGCTCGCCAAGACTCCGCTCCGGAACCGGTTGGCCACGCGGAAATGGAAGAATTGCGGAAAGTAGTTGAATGAAATCAAGGCGGTCCGGACCTAAATCCGGACGAGGAGGATGGTGCATGAAAGTAAAAATCCTAGGTGTATTGGTTCTCACAGCCCTGATCGTGGCGGTGGCATTCAGCGTTTCCATGCCGGCCACTTCCAAGGCTGCTATGCCGACGCCAGCGGCCAGCGCGGTCCCGGAGACGGCAGTTCCGGCCACAGCGGTTCCGGAGGAGCACCCAGAAATCCACGATGCGCTTCATGCATTGCGCCGCGCCAAAGAACATATGGAGCACGCTGCGCACGATTTCGGTGGGCATAGGGTTGAAGCGCTCCGCGCCACCGATGAAGCGATCCGCCAGTTGGAGATTTGCCTGAAGTATGACAAATAAGGAATAAGAGCGTATTGGAAAAACACCGGCAGCGCCTGGATACACCGGGCGCTGTCTTTTTTTGCGGCAGAGATGGAGTGCTCCGGCAGGTGAACCAGGCAGCGTAAAGACTGAGAATGATCAAAAAATAAAGGGCGACTCGGTTTGATCCGTGTCGCCCTCGTTTGATTGAGTCGCGAAGGTTCTCGCTTCCCGATTCAACTTATTCGGAGGTGGTTCGGTTTTAACCTCTCCACCCCCTGTAAATTGAGTCGTGAAGCTCTACTTCCAGGTCCAGCTCACGATAACGTCTCGGTATTACCCTCGGCGCATCTTTGAGTGCACCACGAAAGCTTTTCGCTTCCGCTTGCGCCCAGCGGCAACCCGGTTTTACCCAAGTTGCGTCGAACTCTGCTGCGAAGCTATCTCCTCGATCCAACGCGATGAAACCGCCCGGTTTTATCCATGCGATTCCTCCGCACCAAACCGCGGAGACTACCCCGCAATCCCACACGCCTGAAGCAGCTCGGTTTGACCCTTACCACTCCTTCGCATTGAACCACGGAGCTCGCTCCACAGTCCGCCACAGCCGAGATAGTTCGGTTTTATTCTTACCATCCCGTTGTATCGAACCGCGAAGCTTTCCTTCTCAATTCAATTCCTTCGAGGCTGACTTGGTTTTACCCTTGCCGCCTCTGAGAATTGAACTGCGAAGTTTGCACTTCTAATTCAACTCGAGATCAAGCAACCCGGTTTTACCCTTGCTGCCTGCTCTGAATTGAGTCGTGAAGTTTTTCTTCCCGATCAATCTGCTGCGCATAGTAGGAGGATGAGGAAACGTTGGCAAGAGTTATTTCAGCGCAACTCTGTGGATATTTGTGCATGACTGTGCAAGAAATTTTCGTGAAAAATTGCCTGAAAAAGCAAAACGGTTTTACAAAATGGGGAGAGCGCTATCGGAAAAGAAATGGCGCGACACTTTCGATCAGTTTCTTTTTTTTGTGCGCGCACTGGCCAGGGCAGGAACAGAATTCCGCGCGCGCCACTCATTCAATGCTGTAACGGTCCGGCTACAAATGTCTTCGGGAGAGCCCGTGGCTGCTACGGAAAGAAGCAGGCCCAGATTCCGATAGAACGCAATGAGCGGAGCAGTGCTGCGGTCGTATGCCTCGAGCCGAATTTTTATTGATTCAGGCCTGTCGTCCTCCCGCTGAAAAAGTTCAGCGCTGCAGTGATCACACGTACCAGCGACCTTTGGTGGCCGCTCCGTGGCATGGAATACCGCTTTGCAGGATTTGCACGTGCGCCGGCCGCCGAGCCGGGCGACGATGGCGCTCACAGGCAGCTCGTAGTTGACCACCGCCGTGAGCGAGAGCCCTTCATCTTCCATCAAGTGTTTCAGGGACTCGGCTTGCGCCAGGGTACGCGGAAAACCGTCGAGAATGAAACCTCCGCCACATCGCAAGCAACCGCTGCGTTCGTGCACCATGTCCCACACGGTGGAATCCGGAACCAGGTCGCCACGACGCATATGTTCGAGAGCAGTTTTCATGGCGGGGCTCAACAGGCATTCGTCACGGCTCTTCGCGGCGCGGAAAACGTCGCCTGTGGACAAGTGGCACGCGCCCAACTGGTGATTCAGCAATTCCGCCTGGGTGCCTTTGCCTACGCCGGGGGCTCCCAAGAGGACAAGCCTCCAAGGAGTTTGGGCAGTTTCAGGCGGTGTTGAGCATTGGGCGGAAGGCCCTTGCAGCCATGAAGCGCGATCATTGTTGTTGTGTGCGGCCATAGCCACCTCATCATTAAAAGAGTACGGAATTTGGGCAGAGTTGGCGGTGACACTTATCACAGGGCTGCGTACGAGGGACAGGCGGATACTGACGCATTGGAAATCCGTTCCGGCATCAGCGTGGGGCAGCGCTGGACGAGCGGGGCGGTGGCCGATACACTTGTAATTATGCTGCGATTTTACACGGCGGGGGAGTCGCACGGGCAGGCGCTGCTGACGTTTCTGTCAGGATTGCCGGCGGGACTACACGTAGATTTGGAGTATATCAATCACGAATTGCACCGGCGGCAATTAGGATACGGGCGCGGCGGGCGTCAGAAAATCGAGAAGGACCGCGCGGATGCGTTCGCGGGCGTACGGCATGGAATGACGATTGGCGCGCCCATCGCTGTGCGCATCGAGAACCGCGACTGGGCGAATTGGGAAAAGATTCTTTCGGTGGAAGCGACCGATGCGCCGGAAGCTGCTTCGCGGAAGCTAGTGGCGCCGCGGCCGGGGCATGCGGATCTGGCGGGCTCGCAAAAATTCAATTTTCACGACGCGCGGTACGTGTTGGAACGGGCTTCGGCGCGGGAAACGGCAGCGCGCGTGGCGGCGGGGGCTTTTGCGAAGATGCTGCTGCGGGAATTCGGCACAGAGATTGCCAGCCACACGATTCAAGTGCGCAACGTGCGATTGGAACGCTCCGCGACTTGGGACGAAATACGGGCGGTGAATGCGGACATCGAATCGCCGCTGCGGTGCGTGGCTGCGACGGTACAGGAAAGAATGATGGCCGAAGTGGATGCGGCGTTGAAGGCGGGCGACACCGTTGGGGGCGTGTTTGAAATTGTGGCGCACAACGTGCCAGTGGGGCTCGGGTCGCACGCGCAGTGGGACGAAAAGTTAGACGGCAAGCTGGCACAGGCGTTGATGAGTGTGCAAGCGGTGAAAGCCGTTGAAATTGGCGCGGGGATACTGGCGGCGGGTTCGTTCGGCAGCGCGGTGCAGGACGAGATTTCGTATGAGAAGAGCGCTCGGAAGTTCCGGCGAGCCTCGAATCGCGCGGGCGGGTTGGAGGGCGGCATCACCAACGGAGAAGATGTGGTGATTCGCGGCTTTCTGAAGCCTATTTCGACGCTGCGCAAGCCGCTGGGAACGGCGGATATGGTGACCAAGGAGCCGGTGCAAGCGGCTTACGAACGTTCCGACTGGTGTGTGGTGCCGGCAGGGGGTGTGGCGGGAGAGGCAATGGTGGCACTTGTGTTAGCGGACGCTTTTCTGCAAAAATTTGGGGGAGACTCACTCGCCGAGATGCGGCGGAATTTCGA
>CAYOOS010000204.1:0-7558 GCA_964405585.1 uncultured Acidobacteriaceae bacterium
CATCGCAACTGTGGATGGCAAGTTGCATATTGATGTCTTGGACGACGAGGAAACGGTGCACGTGCAGGTGCCCGTGGAAACGCTGATGGACGTAGCAGACCGGTTGGAAGATGCAGCGCAGAGCGCAGGCGAGGACGAGTGGCACGCACGGCACGCGAAGCATTCTGTCGCTTTGGCCAGCGAATAGAGAAACACCACCCGGATAATTTGCAAGGCGGCCGGTCAGGTTGAGGCGGTAGCTTCCTTGGCGGGCTGGAAGTAAACTTCATCTTGGATGGCGTGTTTGGACCAACCCGCGCGCAGCAGAATGCCCCTCCCACTTTCCACCATCCCAGGATGTCCGCAAAGATAAGCGGAAGTGTCTTCCGGCGTGAGCCCCCAAAGATGGATGTATTTGCGGATCAGGTCGTCCACTCGACCGCGCTCCCCATGCCAGTCGGGATGTTCCCATGCACGGCTGACGGCGGGCACGTATTTCAGCCAGGGCGCCTCGGCAGCGTACTTCCCCAACTCGTCGCGATAACCAAACTCAAACGAGCGGCTCGCCCCCTGAATGCAGAAAAGCCGGTGCTCGCCGGGCATGGGGGCGCCACCCTTCTTCCAATCCGCACGCACGGTGCGAATGAAGCTGACATAGGGCGCGACGCCGGTGACGGTGGCAAGAAGAAGATGATTTTTGCGGCCACTGCGTAAGTCAAGGGTGAAGCGGCCCTTGGCAAAGCGCCGCAGAAGAAGAGGCGCGCCTTTATCCATGGCATAAAGGAGCGGGGTGAGTTCGCCGTTGTGCACGCGCTCGACGAAGAACTCCAGTACATTTTCATAGGGAGAGGAGCAAAGCGAGTAAGCGCGTTCGATGCGTTTGCCCTCGACTTCAACGCCCAAGGTGGCGTACTGGCCCGCAAGATAGGTGAACGGCCCGCCCGGGTCCACGTGCAGGAGAAAAAGATCGTCAGCAACGGCACGACGGTCAAGAATGCGGGCAGGCAGAAACTTTTCCAATGTCATGAACACCGGCCTTTGTTTGTTCGATGCGCGCCGTTTCGCCGCCGGTATGCAAGGCAGAGGCGATCCGGCGACGCAAAGGCTAGCAGTATAAACAAAATGGGGAGCGCGAAGGAAGAATCGGCGCTCCCCGGATCGTGTGCGGAAGCCGGAATGTGTCTGGTGGCTTAGGGCTTCTGATGCTGCTGTTGCATCTGCTGCATCATTTGCTGCATATCGAATTGCTTGACGGGGCCGGTGATGCGCTCCTGGGCGTCCGTGATTACTTTGGTCAGGACCATGCCGCCATTCGGATTTGCTTCCTTCACCATGCCGAAGGGGGTGACCTTGTCGCTGGTCCAGATGTCCGAATTCCGCTTGTCGTTGCGCCAATGTTCACAAGAAAAGGTGCCGGCTGGAACCGTGATGCTCTCATTGCCCACCAAGTGCCACTCACTCATGGTGTCTTCCATTTTTTCCTTGCGCGCGGCATTGGGATTGAAGGGCATCTCCATAGCCCCCTGGCCGGGCGGTTGGACAATCATGCGGTGAAACTGGAAATCGTCCTTGGTAAATAGCGCCTTGCCGACGCTAGTTTGGTTCTTATCGTCGGTTACCATGAATTCCATCCAGTAGCCGTCTTTGCCTTCCACGGATTCCTTGGCAACGATATACATCTCCATGGTCCTGGTTTTCGATGTGCCTTTGGCGTCCGTGGTGCTCAGGTACTGGGCCCCTTTGCCAACCACGGGGTTGAAGGCCTTGGCGATGTCGGGTTTCTTGAAGAGATCCATGCCCATTTGGGCGGATGCAGAAGAAGCAACGAGGAGGCAAACTGCGAGCACGGCAAGGCCGATACAACAACGCTTCATGGGATTCTCCTTGGGGACTCCGCCAGCGATTCCCGCCATAGGGCAGGATTCCGGAAAAATCTTACTTCTTCTCATATCAGTTTCATGGACGCGGCGCAACGGAGAGACTGAGGAAAAGTTGCGTGAGTTGTGCAGAAGATTATTCGTAAGCGAGCGCTTCGACCGGATCGAAGCCAGAAGCACGAAGCGCGGGAACCGTCGCACCCAGAGCAGACCCCAGCAAGGCCAGAAAAATGGAGCCAAAGATCCATCCGGGCGTGAGAAGGATCGAGAGGCCAGGATTCGTTTGCTTGAGAATGGCCTGCGTGAGGAACGTGATGCCGATGCCGGCGAGGCTTCCCGCGATGGTGAGGAAGGCCGTCTCGCCGAGAAGCATCTTGATAATGTCGAAGCGGGAGAAACCAAGGGCCTTCAGTATCCCGATTTCGCGGGTACGCTCAAGAATCATGGTGTGCATGTTCATCAGCACGACCAGGAAGCTGATGACCACGCCCAGGCCTACCATGGTGCGGATGAACGGCTTCAGCTCGGGTAGGTTCGACGAGTTCATCAGCGATACATACTCGGACATGGAGCGAATGCGATTCTGCGGGTCGAGCTGCAGGATTTCCGCGCGGGCCGCTTCGGTGTCGCCTTTGCTGCGAACAAAGAACATCGAGACGTGCTTGTCCGCGCCCGCAATGTCCTGGGCAGTCTTCAAGGGAATGAAGAATCGCGCCCCTTTCCCATGAGCGACAATTCCGGTGATCTTGAAAGGATGATTCAGAAGTGTGTAGGTGTCCCCGACCTTGATGTGCTTCGTTTGCGCGATGATGTCGTCCGCGATGGCTTCGTCGGGAGACTGGAACGGCCCACCGTCCCTAAAAAAGAATCCCTTGCTCAGAGCATTGAATCGCTTGTAGTCGATCCCGTAGATGATCATCAGGCTCTTGGGGTCGGATTGGATGAGCGTGGGGGCGACTTCGTCGACGCCGGGAAGTTTTTCAATCTGATCCACCAGGGATTCCTGCATCACGGCGCTGGAAAACGCAAAGAAAATGGAAGCGTTGGGCGGCTGAACGAGAAGATCGGCGCCCACACCTTCGGTGCGCTTGCCCCATTCATTGATGACGCCGGAGGTGAGGCCGACAATCATAAGAATCAAAACGACTTGGATAGCGATGGCAAGAATGCTAAGAAAACATCGCAGCGGCCGAGCGGCTAGATTGCCCCAGAACATCTGGACAAGAGAGAAGGGACCTTCGTAAGTGTCTGCCATGAAAAATTCCGCAGTCAGCACTGTATCATCAGCGAATTGAACGGGTCAAAGAGGGCCGGAAAGAGAACGTACCGGAAATGTAGCACGCGCCATGCCGAAGTGCATGCGGAATTTTTTCAGTTTGATTAAGTTTTGCACACAAGAGTGGAAAAGTTTGTGGAAAGGTGAGGAATTAACGGAGTAACTCCGCACAATTCAACACGATGATGCGGTTTGCACAAAAATTGTGCAACTGCCACGACAAAAACAAATCTCACATGACAATTCGATGTCCTGTGATCCAGGTCACCGATAAATGGAAAACAAGAATTAAACAAAAAAATTCCTGCGCTAAGAGTTCCACGCGATTCGCCAACACGTTTGAGGGTGATGGAGATTTTTTCGACGGAAGGAAACCTCGTGAAGAACAACCACGCACGGTCAGGAAAGAAACGAGTCTAGTACCACTTCGGCGGACGATCGAGATGAATCTGAATGGTTTGCTTGGGATCGGTGATGTCGTACCAGTGCCCGTAGGTTTTCCAGCCGTCGGCGACAATCTGAATCAGGATGCGTCCGAGTGGGATATCGGGAATATGCGCAATGCCGTCCTGGTTGGTTTTGACGTTGACTTCGGACCTCTTGTCCTTCTTGATCGCGTGCTGCTCCACGGTTTTTACGTAGACGCTGGCGTTTTCCACCGGCTTGTTCCCGTCGCCCCCAGTGATTTCAACGGTGAGCCGATTTGCCGGGGAGGGCGCGGTATTCTTGGGCGGCGGGTTTTCCTGCGCTCGGATCGGGAGTGAGCCGGCCAGCACCACCAGCAACGCGCACAAAATTAACAAAGAGCGGTAGAAGCGCATAAGTGTTCCTTTTCATCCTCCACGGAAGTGTTAGATACGTCAAGAGGAAGAGTTGCCGCAAACGCTTGCCAACCCGGAGATCGCGAGACAGAATCCCCCGGATGTGTTTGACTCATGTGAGCAGCTCTTGTAACTTCGGTGGACCTTGCCTAAGGATTTCCGTTGGCGCCGGTTTTTCCTTGTAGAATGAAGCGGGAAGCGAGGGCCAGGAGAATTGCATCCTGCCTTATAACACGGCCAAGGTAGCAAGCGAACGGCGGCCGCAGAAAACTTCACGCCAGGATTCCGCTGAGGGTTGAGGAGACAAGAATGGGATTTGCGACGAACGCAATACACGTGGGACAGGAACCCGATCCAACTACGGGCGCCGTGACGCTCCCGATCTACCAGACTTCCACGTACGTCTATGAGGAGTTGGGAAAGACCCGCGGCGGATATGACTACGCGCGGACGAATCACCCCAACCGCAAGGCGCTGGAACGCACAGTGGCAAAACTGGAAGGGGGCCACAGCGCGTATGTGTTCACCACCGGGATGGCGGGGATTGATGCCGTGTTCCGCTTGCTGCGGCCGGGCGAGCATGTGGTGCTCTCGGAAGCGGTGTACGGCGGCGTGTACCGCTTGACCACACAATTGCTAGTGCACTTTGGACTGGAATTCAGCTTCGTGGATACGAGCGACCCAGCCGTCGTGCTGGGTGCCTTGCGGCCCAACACGAAGATGATTTACATCGAGACGCCCACGAATCCCACGATGCGCATCACCGATATTTCCGCAATGGCCAAACTGGCGAGCGAGCGCAAAACCACGCTGGTCGTGGACAACACCTTCCTGACTCCGTATCTGCAACGGCCTATTGAATTGGGAGCGCACATCGTGGTGCACTCCTTGACCAAATACATGAACGGGCACAGCGACGCCACGGGCGGGGCGGTGGTTCTCACTCGTCCCGAAGATGCCGAGAAGATTTACTTCATACAAAAATCCGCAGGGTCAGGGCTGGCGCCCATGGATTGCTTTCTGACTTCGCGCGGACTAAAGACGCTGGCCGTGCGCATGCTGCAGCACAACGCGAACGGTCTGGCGGTGGCACGCCACCTGGATGCGCATCCCAAGGTGCGCAAGGTGTTTTACCCGGGGCTGGCTTCACACCCGCAGCATGATTTGGCGCGCAAGCAACAGAAAGGACCCGGTGCGATGCTGGCGTTTGACTTGGGAGAAGAGGGAGCGGCGCGGCGATTCCTGAATCAGGTAAAGATCTGCGCGCTGGCTGAAAGTCTGGGTGGAGTCGAATCGCTGATCTCCTTGCCCGCGCAGATGACGCACGCCTCCATGCCAAAGGAAGTGCGCGACCGCGTCGGCATTACGGACAGTCTGGTGCGGTTGAGCGTGGGGATTGAGGACGTGGAAGATATCATTGCGGATCTGGATCAGGCGCTGCTGTACGTGTAGATAGGGCGAACTGGAAAACGTTGTTTGCGATCCATGCAGATGTAATGGCGGCGAGCCGCATCTCAAGTTAATCAAGACGCAGCGATTTTGCGGACATGGAGTCGAGCTTGCTGGACCCCTATGTGTTTTCAGCGAGCCAGTGCAGGTAGGCTTTGGAGCCAGAGGCGATGTGCAGGACTATGAATTCGGGAGTTTCGTAGGAGTGCAGGCGAAGAACTTCCCTTTCGAGGGCTTTCAGGCGCTTGGCGCTCGTCTTGACTAGTAGCAGGTGTTCGCGGGAACGTTCGAGTTTGCCCTTCCAGGTGTACAGCGATTCTACTGGCGCGGTGAGGATGTTGACGCACGCCGCCAAGTGTTTCGCAACGACGGCGCGGGCGATTTTGCGCGATTCGGTGAGCGTGCCGCAGGTGATAAGCACTAGTCGGAATTGTGTGGCGCGTGGCATGACGATCCTCTCTGTGGATGATTGTATACGAGGAGCTAATGCGCGGGGCGAGTCGCGAGCAGTTGCTTGCATCGCGGTTTGGCAACCTCCCCGGGATAGGATTGGGAAGAAGAAAAGGCAAATGCGCGACGGAGGAAGGCGGTGGATGGTTCGACACGGACTCAGAGAATATGTGTATCGGTGCGGCAGACCGTGGAAGAAGATTCTAGGTTGAGGATGGATCGCAGGTAACAGGTCCGAACTGACGGATGACGGTGCAATCACAAGAAAAATGGAAACGCGTGGCGCAGCACTACGGGCGGCATCTGTTGGTAGTGTTTGTGGCCGTGTTGCTGGTGCACGACGTATTTGGCACACATGGATTCCTGGCCATGCGCCGCAAGCAGCAAGAGCTGCAGAAAGTAAAAACCGAGATCGAGCGGCTGAACACGGAAAACTCCGCGCTTGAAGGCGAAGTGAAAGATTTAAAGACCGACCCGCAAACCATCGAAAAGATTGCCCGCGAAGAGCTAGGGCAGGCGCGGCCGGGCGAAGTGATTATCAAATTGCCCCCGGCGCCGAACGAGAGCGAGCCGGCCGCAAGAACGCAATAACAAGAAACGAATCAGGAACGGACAGAGATGGGGCGCTCCGATGAAACGGGAGCGCCTTTCGTCTTTTGGTGGGAACGCTTCCAACGAGTGCGCAGCAGGGAGAGCGCGAGCATCGAAAGAAAGATAATCGTCAGCCCGAGCGTAGCGCGGAGAATCGAGCAGGCATGCTTGGGCATGATGGACAAAGAACCGTAAACGAACTCGATGTGCACCCAATAAACGAGAAGCGAAGTGTTTCCAAGTTGAATGAGCGGGCTGAAACCCTTCTGCGCCAAGCCCCACCGGCACCAAATGTAGACCAGCGAGAGAATCACAAGGAGCACGCCGCAGCGCATGAGAAGGAAATCCGGGTTGGAGTGCCAGTAATCGTAAACGGCATAAAGCCGCACCGGCGAAGAATCAAAGAAAACCGAGAGAACGCTGGCAAACACTCCGCCGAGCCCGAGCAGAGCGAAGAACAAAGATTCCCGGCGGCGAGCGAAATCCGAGAAAATCAGGAAGCCGACGGCAAGTCCCGCGAACGCAAAAGCGGCCCAGGGAAAAATCGGGAAGAGCCAGTGCTGCGGCTCATGGAACGTGTGCGAGCCATTGATGTAAGACTCCAGAGGCCAGGGGAGGAAGCGGGGGCGCCAAGTGGTCCATAGAGGCGGCGTGACCATGGCGATCAGCGTTGCAGTGAAAAGAGCGGCAAGGATGCTGCGTCGGCGAGCGATCGGAGGTGTGCCAGCTGCAGCGAACCAACAAAGCACACCCATCAGCATCATGGAGAGACCGAGGATGTTGAGCACATCCACGCGCAAAAGATCGGTCCAGGGTGCGCCTCTGAATCCAAGAATAAATTCCTGTATGCGGAAAAGGACGCCGTAGCCGAATACTTCCGCGCCGCGCAGGATGGTCTGGCGTGCGATCAGGTTGCGGGCAATTCCCTTCTCGCGGAGCTTGTCCGTGACCAGGGCGAAGGAAACGCCGGCAAGAAAGATAAAAAGTGGCGCGGGAAGCGTTCCGCCGAGTTGCGATAATCGGAAGAATGGGGTGTCGCGCAGATCAGGACGCAGCCAGGAGTCGTAGCAGTGCGTTTGAAACATCAGCAGGCAGGCGAGGCCGCGCATCCAGTC
>CAYOOS010000205.1:0-7556 GCA_964405585.1 uncultured Acidobacteriaceae bacterium
ATGTGGAAGGAATACATATCCATTTCGGGGTACCCGCGCAGGTCGAACCAATGCTCCCTCGCCATCAGGGTGAAGTCACCGCACCCGTTGGTGTGCAGGTCGGACGGCTGGTAGTAGTAGTCGGAAGTCGGATCGTCGATGGGGCGGAGCAGTGTTGGAGGGTCTGCGGCCGGCTCATTCCGGGAGGGAGCGCTGGCTTCGACTGCGGGAGGTTGCGGCTGATTCTCCGCATGGACTGCAGTTTCCACGCGCTGCTCGGGTTCGGCACATTGGACGGAAGCGGCCTCGCCGGACAACTCGGGCTCCGGCGGTACGGGAATGTCGGAGTGAGGTTCGCCGGGTTGTGTGGGAGTGTCGGCGGCAGCGGCCTCGTGAGAAAGTTCGGGCTCCTGCGGCGGCCCGGCGGGAATGTCGGAGGAGGGCTGGGAGCAAAGCGGCGCAGCGGCAGCGTCCTCGTGAGAGGGATCGCTGCTCTGCGGCGGCATGGCGCCGGGAATATCGAAGGAAGATCGCTGAGCGGCAGCGGCGGTACGAAAAAGTTCCGTATCCCGGGGTCGTGCGGCGGCTGGCAGACCGTCAAGAGGCTTGCCATTTTGCGACTGCGCGGCAGGTTCAGCAGCCGTCGCCGCCAGTTCCAGAGTGGCTTCGCTCTGGTTTGACAGCCCGAAGCAGACACGAAGGACGCGGCGGACTAAAGAAGGAACCGGCACCCAAACCGTAATTACCGGCCCCTCTTCCGCAGCCCTGCGCAAGACCCCCAACATTTTGCCAATCACTATAGGCAAGTAATGGCGCCCGGCGTGGGCCGGCCGGACTGAGGTTGTGTAGACCGGTGCTTCGGCCGGCGCCGCTGCTGTTGTCTGCGGCGTCACTACCCCGGCCCGCGGCTCGGATTCCATCGGAGGCGCGACTTCTCGGGGAACGTCTTCCGCGGCGCTTGGGATGCCGTCAGCCGTTTCTTCCGGAATGCTCTGTGCAACGTGTGGAGTGGCCACGCTTTGGTCCTGCGCGGTCTCAATAATGGCATTCGTGCTGGCGGCGGCGTCTTCTTCGGGCGGCGTGTTCGAAGTACTTGTGCAGGCGGCGCTTTTTTCAGGAGCAATTTGTGCCGTAGCTGGACTCTCGGGAGCAGGGCACGGCGCGGAAGACTCAGATACGGCCGATTCGTCGATCTTGTATGGCGCGCCCCATTCGCATCGATAAACGCGAAAATTCAAAACCCGAGGGTTGTACCGCACCGGAAAGCCGCCTTCAGTGGTACGAAGCCGGAAGGATTCCGTGCTCCCGCCTGGGAGGTGAAGTTCCACAATGCACCGGCCGGTTACGCGGGCCTGAGTCAGAACGACTCCCTGTTCGTTTACAAATTGCAATTGGAAAGTATTCGCTCGCATGCTCGGCCCCGGCTCGATGTCGAAGACCAAGGGTGGCACTGGCTCCGGAGGCGTGGTTACAGTCACATTTGCTTCGTAACTTACCCACCGGGCACAGAGGCTGCCATCGGACTCGGCGGGGAACCAGCCGGAGCCTAACACAATGCCTGAGCTGGGGTCCGCGATGTCGTTGGGAGCTAAAGCAAATTCACCATGAGGTGTGACGTGATAGGTGCCTTCGCGGGCGTTCAGCCGGAGCAGATGATTCTCGCAGTAAGACAGCCGCTCCTCAATGGTTCCAACTACCGGGACATCAGTCATGACATCGTGACGGTCGATGCGGTACATATTTCCAGGCTTAAGCTCCCGGGAGGCCAGGAAACGGACTAATTCATTGGAGAAAAGAATATCGATGTTGGTGGCCAGCACATACTTGCCCTGTGCCCGGCGGATGCCGACGTTCTTGCCGATCATCTGATAGAGGGGCAGCGCGTCGGCGTGCCGGTAGCGGGCATGGATGGCGGGCGGTACCTCGATATGCCGTACCTGCAAGCAGCCCAAATCGGAAGGCCATTGGAGCGCTTCACGCAGGGGGGGCCGATCCTGTGGCGGATTCCACTCTACCATGATGAGCTCGGCCGAAAGGCCGTAGCGATTGACTTGTGCGGCTATCGCATTGACGAAAGTCTGGGTACGCCGCAGAAGACTGCCGCCATGGTCGTCATTTCGACTGGTAACGACGATGGATAGGAACAGCGGCTCGGTAGCGCTTGATAGAAGACCTGATCCCATGGTTTTCCCGCTATAACTTCCCGCGCGCAATGGACATTGTACCTGATCCCACCGGTTTGAGTAGAGAAAGATTGCCAAAAACAATGGAGTTCGAAATAGAGTGGGTGTGGTTGCTATAATGCCCAATTCATGCCGTTGAATTTAGAAGAGGTTCCAGGCCGCCCAGTCAGCCTGGATCTGCGGAGCGTGGTGCCGCATAATCTGGCCGGTATTTCCGGTAAGGGACCGGTAGTCGTGACCACAACTCCGGATCAGTGGTCGTACGCCGGAGGTTTTCGGTTCCTGAAAGACAGACTGCCGGGTGCAGAACGGATTGCCATACAAGTAGAGTGCACCGTCCGTCAGGGTCGGATCGGGGTTATCGTCGTGAAAGACGATCTCAGGGAAACCCTGGGGGACGAAGAGCGCGCTCCGGTTGACGGCGACACGACCATTCAAATCGTGGTGGATGATGTACCGGAGTCCGGCTGGATTATTGTCCGGAACAACGCGCCGGGCGGCGTGAAGTCGGAATGCGAAATCCGGTCCATCACGATCTATGCGCTCCTCCCGAGCCCCCTGCGGGGCTTCGGCGAGTGGGCGGCTAAGGATGAAACGGGCAGCCGCGTATTCGAAGCGTTGCGCTTGAAGTGGAACGAAGTGCCCGTGGGGCTTGCCGGACGGCGCAAAACTGCCGACCTGTTAGAGCTCGATGACCAGCGGCTGGAAAGGCTTTGGACGGAAACACATCGCGAGGCCACTACCGGCGCGGGCTACGCAGCGCGGGGCTGGTATCAGCAGCTCTACGGGGATGTGCTCCGCGGCAAGAAGGTGCTGGATGTCGGCTCCGGCTTCGGAATCGATGGCCTTACATTTGCCCGCATGGGCGCGGCCATGACCTTTCTCGACATTGCGGAAACCAACCTGCAAGCCCTGAAACGGCTCTGTGGGATATTCCGCATCGAGAACGCCAATTTCTTCTATCTCCAGGACTTGAACTCGCTGGACGGGCTTGCAAACGACTTCGATGTCATCTGGTGCCAGGGCTCGATGCTGCATGTGCCTTTCGAGTTCGCGCGGCGCGAAGCCCAGCGGCTGCTCCAGCATCTGCGAATCGGCGGCCGCTGGGTCGAGTTGACCTATCCACCGCAACGCTGGGAGCGGGAGGGCCGGCTCCCCTTTGACAAATGGGGGAGGTGTACCGATGGCGCGGCGACGCCGTGGGCCCAGTGGTACGATCTGGAGCGCGTGCTGGCGCGGCTAGCGCCGGCCGAATTCGAGGTCGTCCTCTCGTTTAACTTTCACAACGACGATTTCAACTGGTTCGATCTGCACCGCATCTCTAAGCCGGGCTCCCGTTGGAAAGCGTGAAACGAGGGAAACTGTAGGGTCCTGGATGCTCGTTGAGCGTGAACCAGAACCAGTGAGCCTGTTGGGAGAAGAGCTCGTCGCCCAGGAGCTTCCGCATTTCTTCCGCTCGCCCGGGCACTTGCGCGATTTCCAGGTCGATGCGGTGGTCCGCAGAGTCCAACGTGACCCGGTTTCGGTTGGTAAAATCCAGAGCCGAAATGGCCTGTGCCACCGCAGAATCGATATTTCCGATTCGAAAACGCGTTTCGCCCGCGTTCACGCCTTTCCATAAGCCCTTTCCGCCGTAAAGGCCGACTTGCGGAGCCGCGTATCGCAAGTCCGACATATCATGCATGAGCACGATGTGATCGCGCCCGGCAAGCTCGGGCATGATTATTCCTAACACGCACTCCGCGATTTCGAAGCCGTGGGCGTCCCAGAAAAGCAGAACCCGATTGTATCCGGAAAGCGCGGCACGAAAGTCGAAACTTAGGATGTCGCACTGCCGTGCATCCAGAGGAGCGAACCAGTTGGGGGGGACCAGGCCGCGCAGACGGGGTACGGTGGTCCTCTTCCAGTCGGAACTGTTGCACAGGCTGAGAATGCGGCACGGAGGGGACGCCGACAGTTGATTAGCCGCCTCGGTGAAGGCACAGGTTGAATTTCCCGTCCCGCGGCCGAGCTCAAGGATCAAGTCGGGCGCAAAATCAAGAGCCGAGGCGAACAGCTGCGCGAACTGAAAAA
Source organism: uncultured Acidobacteriaceae bacterium (assembly GCA_964405585.1). Classification (GTDB taxonomy): domain Bacteria; phylum Acidobacteriota; class Terriglobia; order Acidiferrales; family UBA7541; genus Acidiferrum. Next base: position 4,236 of record CAYOOS010000205.1, read on the forward strand.
CGGTAAGGTCTGACGGACGGTTCACTGCCCGGCTCAGCGCCAGAATTCGCTCGCGGGAGGCAGCCAGCGCGTGGCGCTGGTTCCAGTATGCACTGCCGGGGCTATAGGCCGAACTGGCGCGATCTGAAAGGGATGGATGATCGTTCGACATTCTACCTCATTGGACAAAAGTCTAGTATTGCACACCGGTCTCATAAATATTCTTCAAAGGGGTCAAGATGTCATTTTACTAGAACTGCAAGCTTGTTGATTTACATCCGTACACTACTACCGATTGGGACCCTCAAATCCCTTTTCCGCAACCTGTTAAGTACAGCTGGATCCTAAAGAAGAGGAATGCGGAGCATCCTGCCCGCTCCGTGGCCATTCATGGGCCATGTGTTTAACCGCCACGTGCGCAATGACCGCCTTGGCGTTGCTCGATATACCAGTTCAAGAACCTGTCGATGCCTTGAGGGAGCTGCGTTTGGGGAGAGTATCCCAAGAGTCTTTGCGCCTTGGAGATGTCGGCATAGGTGATGGGGACATCTCCGGGCTGATCCGGTAGCCACTGAATCTCGGCTTTTTTGCCTAGCGCAGCCTCGATCGTCCTGATCAAATCGATCAACCGGACGGGATGCGAATTGCCCAAATTGAATACGTCGTAGGAACAGTCGTACGCGAGGGCAGCCAGGATTCCCTCGACCGTGTCGGCCACGAACGTGTAGTCGCGTCCGCTGGAACCATCGCCGTAAACCGGAATGGGCTGGCCGCGATCAATCAGCGTTGTGAACTTGCGAATGGCCAGATCGGGCCGCTGGCGCGGGCCATAAACGGTAAAGAACCTCAGGCAGACCACACGCAAGCCGTAAAGATGAGCATAAGTATAGGCGATCCTCTCGCCTGCAATTTTGGTGGCCGCGTATGGTGAGACCGGCATATTCACGGAATCGTCCTCGCGGAATGGTACTTGGTTGGCGACGCCGTAGATAGAGCTGGACGAAGCAAAGACGAATTTGCGCACGCTCTGTTTGCGGCATGCCTCCAGCATAGCGATGGTGCCCTGCACGTTGACTTGCCCGTAAAGGAGCGGCTGATCGAGCGACGGCCGAACCCCCGTTCTGGCCGCCAAGTGGATGACGGCGTCAGGCCGGCTCTCTTCAACCACTCTACCCGCATCCGCCTCATCGCTGACATCGCCGCGGAAAAATGTGCAAGGTCCCTGTCGCCTGATCGCCGCCAGGTTCGCCTCTTTTTCGGCGGGAGAATAAAAATCGTTCAAATCATCCAAAATACTGACACCGTGCCCCTCATGCAGCAAGCGTTCACAAACATGAGAACCGATGAAACCCGCACCGCCAGTGACCAGGACTTTCATTTTCTACGAGTCAAGTCGCGAGTAGAGGGCCGGCATTTTCGTTGCCGGCGAAGTTCTCGGAGGTGCGAAAGAAGACGGCTCGCAGCACCTGCGGGCCGCCCCGAAACGGTAGGGAATCGAACTGGGTTCGGCGGGGATTTCCCGGAACGGTCTTATGCAGCATTGCCAAAGATGCATGAAGCGCCTCCTAGCCCTAGAGTCTCGCACGGTCCTTGCGGGAATCGCCTCCTGTCATGATCGTGCCCGTGACGATCAACTAAGATCGGTACGGCTTCGTTGATCCGGTTTCGGTGAAGTGCTACAATCCTGAACGCGCCGTCGAATCGAATTGCAGATTCCGGCTGTGTGATACAATTCGCGTTGCCGCCAAAAGAACCTGCTGATATGATCGCACAATTTCTTTGCGCCGGGAATCGATTTTTGAGATCGCACGCGGCCAACGCGCCTTCTTGCAACGCTTAAGGCAATCTTATGGCGACGCAACAAGGTCCAAGGGGCACGGTTCCAATCGCGACCGGTTCGCCGGAGCGTTTCGGATATTCCTGGCAGAACTATTGGGAGATCCTTCCGGAGCACGAAGACCAGTTCGCCCGTTGGACGTCGCCTCTAAGACAGGAAGACTGGAAGGGTGTAACGTTTCTCGATGTTGGCTGCGGCATCGGCCGAAACAGCTATTGGCCCATGGTATACGGTGCGGGCGGCGGCCTTGCCATCGACGTAGACGAGCGGACGTTGGCGGCAGCACGAAGAAACCTCTCCCGTTTCGACAGCCTTGCCGTGCGCTATCAAAGTGTGTACGATCTTAACGAAAACGACCGCTTCGACATCGTTTATAGTATCGGTGTGGTGCACCATCTCGAGTTCCCGGAACTAGCCGTTAGGAGGATGGCGGCGGCGGCGAAGCCCGGAGGCAAGGTTCTGGTGTGGTTATATGGCTACGAGAACAACGAATGGATTGTACGGGCAGCCGATCCGCTGCGAAAGGCGCTGTTCAGTAGATAGCCTCTCGGCTTGGTGCACGCGATGTCGCTCCCTATCGCTGGCAGCCTCTGGCTTTTACTCAAGGCTGGGTTCACTCCCATAGAGTTCTTCCGTATGGCTCGCCGTTTCACCTTTCCGCATTTGCGGGCGATCGTATTTGACCATATGATTCCGAAGATCGCGCGATACTACCGGCGCGACGAAGCGGCCGAATTAATGCAGCAAGCCGGTCTGGAAAATATTAACGTGATTTGGGTAAACGAAATGTCATGGGCGGTCTCAGGCACAAAAACGCCAACGAAAGGTTGAATATCTCCCGGGGCTTTGTATTCCTCCGGCGAGGGCCTCTGGAGATTAGATGATTTCCGTAGTGATTCCCTTGTTTAATGAGCAAGACAACATTGAGACCCTTTGCCAGGCGACGGTGAAGGCTCTGGAGGAGATGAATGCGCCTTTCGAAGTGATCTGGGTGAACGATGGGAGCACCGACGATTCAGAACTTGTTCTTACCAAGATTGCGAAAAATGACGCCCGCATCAAGGTGATCAATTTCAGCCGCAATCACGGACAGACCGCGGCCATCATGGCCGGCTTCGACCACTCGCGGGGCGACATCGTGATTCCGATGGATGCCGATTTTCAGAACGACCCGGCAGACATTCCGATGCTCGTCGAGAAACTCCGGGAAGGTTACTCCGTGGTCTCAGGCTGGCGCAAAGACCGCAAGGACTCCGAGATGAATCGGAAGTTGCCGAGCAGGGCGGCTAATTGGCTGATCTCGAGAGTATCCGGCGTACCGCTGCATGATTATGGCTGCACTCTGAAGGCGTATCGAAGCGAAGTTGTCAAAGAGGTCCGGCTTTACGGTGAGATGCACCGCTTCATTCCGATCTATGCAAGCTGGTTGGGTGGCAAAATCACCGAGATGCCGGAGCGCCATCACGCGCGGAAACATGGCAGCTCAAAGTACGGCATCAACCGTG
>CAYOOS010000206.1:0-7512 GCA_964405585.1 uncultured Acidobacteriaceae bacterium
CGAAGATCCAGCGCCAACTCGTAAAGCCGAGAACGGCCGCGATTAAGGGAGGGGCCAGAATTGCACCCACGGCGGTACCCGCATTGATGATGCCCATCGCGGTGGCGCGTTCCCGGGTCGGAAACCATTCTGCAACTGCACGGGTGGCTGCGGGAAAGCCGCCGCCTTCGCCCACACCGAGCAGAAACCTGCTGATAGCCAGCATCACGAATCCAGTTGCGAGAGCGTGGCTGGCACAGGCAAACGACCAGAACACCATGATCGCTGTCAGACCACGGCGAGTTCCCAATATATCCACGAACTTCCCGCCCGCCGCATACATCAATGCGTAGGCAAACAAGAACGCCGATTGCAGGGTGGAGAACTGCTCATTAGAAAGCGGAATGTCTGCGCTGATTGCCTTGACCGCGACAGGAAGGGTCTGGCGATCGAGGTAACTTATGGCAATCGCGGCACTGACGAGAATAGCGATACGCCAGCGCAAGCAGGTTTCCTCCAGTTCTCCCCGGTATGGTCCGTGATAAGCGTCCGATTATACACGCGCGAGTGGCAAACGTTTACTTCATTTCTGCTCTTTCCGCAGACATGCGGTTTGGGGTTCCAGAGCTTCAGCTATTGTGGTGCCTGTACCCCCCCGCACACAGAGAACCAGAATTCCAGCCAGCACAAGACTGACCAGCAGCCAAACGAGGCCCGGGGTGAAAGAGCCGGTGCGGGTTGCAAGATAGCCCAGCACAAATGGACCGACAAAGCCGCCGAGGTTTCCGATGGCATTGATCAAGCCGATGGAGGCCGCAGCGGCATACTCTCCTAGCGTGATAGTTGGCAGTGCCCAAAAACAGGGTTGGTAGGCGTAAACACACGCGGCAAAAATGCTGAAGAATCCCAGTTGCATCCAGAGGTGCGAGCCGGAGTTGATGGCCAAAACCAACGCGCCAGCGCCGATGAACAGAGGGACAGCCGCATGCCAGCGTCGCTCCTGCGCCCGGTCGGAATGCCAGCTATTCAGCAAGATCGCAACCAGCGCGGTCAGGTAAGGAATTGCTACCAGCAAGGTTATCGTACCCGTGGCCAAGCCTGACGCCCGCTTTAGTATGGTTGGAAACCAGATGGTGAAACCATAAACTCCGGTGCTACCGAGCAGGTAGATCAAGGTGAGCAAAATTACATCTGGCTGGCGAAGCGCTTGACCGATGGTAAAGGACCCGATCGCGGCTCTTCTCTCCCGTTCGCTTGCTAATTCGCGAGTGAGCCATTCACGTTCACTCTCGGGCAGCCAGCTCGCTTGGCTGGGCAGGTCGGTGAGATAGAAGAATGCGATGACGCCGAAGATTACGGCGGGAACTCCTTCGAGGATAAACAGCCAACGCCATCCCTCCAGTCCATACCAATGCAGCAGCAGAATCCTTCCGGCAAGCGGTGAGCCAATAAAGTTGGAGAGTGGTTGCGCGGCCATAAAGGAAGCTACGGCCTTAGCGAGATCGCGACGGGAAAACCAATGGGTGAGATACACAATCACGCCAGGGAAAAAACCGGCTTCGGCTGCACCAAGCAAAAATCTTACAGTATAAAACTGGCCGGGGGTGTGCACAAAACCCACGAACACGGTGATGATCCCCCACGTAATCATGATGCGGGCGATCCACCGCCGCGCTCCCCATCGTTCGACGATCAACGCTCCGGGGATTTCCAGCAAAACGTAGCCGATGAAGAAGATTCCCGCGCCAAGCCCGAACACCCTATCGCTGAATCGCAGATCATGAGACATTTCCAGCGCCGCATAGGCGACATTCACGCGGTCGAGAAAGGCGATCACATACAGGAGCCAGAGAAAGGGCAGAATCCGAATCGCGATGCGGCGCCGAGCACTCTGCTCGATGGTCCACGCGGGAGGCAGGCTCATTCCGGTTTGCTCACCGCTGCAAGTTCGTGCGCGATCGCGTGGCCGACATCATGAGTGCTGGCTTTGCCGCCGAGGTCGGGGGTGTGGACGTCGGATCTCGCCAGAACTGCTTCAATGGCTTTCTCGATGGCCTGCGCCGCTTTGGGTTCTCCCAAGTGCTGCAACATCATCGCCCCGGACCAGATCTGCGCGATGGGATTGGCAATTCCCTTTCCGGCGATGTCGGGAGCAGAACCGTGAACGGGCTCGAACATGGAAGGGAATTCTCGTTCGGGATTTAGATTGGCGGATGGCGCCAGGCCAATCGAACCGACAACCGCGGCACTGAGGTCGGACAAAATGTCTCCGAACAGATTCGAAGCGACGACCACGTCGAACCAGTCGGGATGGCGGACAAAATGCGCGGTGAGGATATCAATATGGAATTGGTCGGTGCGGACATCAGGAAAATTCCGGGCCATTAAAGAAAAACGCTCATCCCAGAATGGCATGGTGTGAATAATCCCATTGGACTTGGTGGCTGAGGTGACATGGTGTTTTCGGGTTCGCGCGAGATCGAAGGCGAAGCGCATGACGCGGTCGCACCCGCGCCGGGTAAACACTGTCTCCTGTAATGCCATTTCGGCATCGGTGTTGTGGTTGAGACGGCCACCGACTTCGGAGTATTCCCCTTCGTTATTTTCACGAACAATGCAGAGGTCGATGTTTCCCGGCGGAAAGCCTTTCACAGGCGAATCGACGCCGCGAAGCAAGTGCGCCGGACGGAGATTCACGTATTGCTGAAACGCGCGCCTGATGGGAATGAGAAGTCCCCACAGCGAAACATGATCCGGGACACCGGGATACCCGACCGCTCCAAGGTAGATGGCGTCGAAGCCGCGCAACTGATCGAGCCCATCTTCCGGCATCATCCGCCCAGTCTTCAGATAGGTCTGACAACTCCAGTCAAAATGCTGCCAAGCAAAAGTTGCACCATGGCGGCGTCCGGCGATTTCCAGAATGCGGAGACCTTCGGGCACGACCTCATGTCCGATTCCGTCGCCTTCAATAACCGCGATCTTGTAGCGACTCACTGGAGCTCCCTGCCCGGGCGTTTCGGGCATGTCCCGCCAGGCGTGGACACAATCGATCGTGTGCCGCTGCTTGGATTTTAGTGGGCCGAATACTTCCTGGTATTTTGCGTCCGAGAGTTGAAGACTTCGAAGTTCCCGTCCGGCCAGGCGGTCAGTTCCAAATAATTGCCTGCGTCCGGACCTTGAGTGTTAGCGATGAACTCGGAGGCAACATTGTGCGTTACACCACCCTCCTCGGAAAAGTGCAACTGCCAAAGATTTTCGAGACGAGGCGACTTTTCGATGCTGTCCCACGCGGGAGGGCTGCCACCTTTCCTGGCTCCGTTGTCCATAATCGCGACACGGGGAGCAATGGCATTCAGGAAGACAGAGCTGTTGCTCTGATACCAGCCGTGATGAGAAACGATGTAAATATCGATAGGACCGAGCTTGTTGTTCGGGCAAACCAGTTCCCTCTCCTTGTCGCGCGTCAAATCGCCCAAATCCAGAATCCGCAAAGGTCCAAAGGTGATGAATGTGCCCAAGGAACGGGCGTTTTCGGTTTGGTCCGCGGGAAACTGCTCGGCATTATTACAGCCGGGATCCAGTTGTCCAGCTCCTGGCAATGGACGGCCAATCAACGCGCCATCCGAACTCACCACTGTCGCTTGCATGCCGCGAATCGGGAGGTTGTCTCCCGGCTTGAGCGTCAAGCGATTGAGTTTTTTTTCTGTGAGCAGTTTCTGGTAGGCATTCCAAACCTGGACGGTGGGCGCATCCTTGCTCTCGCGGTTATCACCGTGGTCGATGACCGTTCCCACCGGAATTCGCGCCACCAACTGCGGCAAACCACCGGCGTGATCCATGTGAAAGTGTGTGATCAGGACGTAGTCGATCTTGCTGATCCCCGCCTTCCTGGTTGCAGCAAGGATGCGGTCGGCATCCCGTCCATCATTCCCGGGCCAGCCCGTGTCGATCAGCAGCGATTCCCCCGCGGGAGTAACAAACAATGTCGCCTGGCCGCCCTCAACATCCACGAAGAAGATCCGCAGGGACTTCCCTGCCGTTTGTGAGTCCCGAGGCCAGACGAAAGGAAGCAGAGCGAATACCAGCACAACGCCCAAAGCCATACCTGCCACGCGCGCGTGGGACCGAAAGCGGGAAAGAGGTGATATGGGAGACATATTGGAAGCCCCTGAATGAAATGCGAGCAGCCGAGATCATCTTCCGCTCACGAGCTTCGCGTCAAGCAAAACCTTCGGACCGAGATTACGTTTACCCATGGATTCTGCGCTATGATCTGCAGTTTAGAAACAGCCGCTGTAGAGGGGCGCCACCGGTTCAAGCTAAAGGATAGAAAAATGAAGAAGCTGCGCAGCCAGGAATGGTTTGGAAGGAAAGATCGTGATGGGTTCCTTTACCGGAGCTGGATGAAGAATCAGGGCTGGCCACACGACCTCTTTGATGGCCGGCCGGTGATTGGTATCTGCAACACCTGGTCGGAGCTTACGCCGTGCAACGCTCACTTTCGCGAGCTGGCTGAATTTGTCAAGCGCGGCGTGTGGGAAGCGGGCGGCTTTCCGCTGGAATTCCCTGTCATGTCCCTTGGTGAGACCCAATTGCGTCCAACTGCCATGCTGTTCCGCAACCTCGCCAGCATGGATGTGGAAGAGTCAATTCGTGGCAACCCTATCGACGGAGTAGTCCTGCTTATGGGTTGCGACAAAACAACGCCGTCGTTGGTGATGGGCGCCGCCTCCTGTGATCTGCCGACAATTGGTCTTTCAGGCGGGCCCATGCTCTCCGGGAAATTCCAGGGTCGCGATTTGGGGTCGGGAACCGGGCTGTGGCAGATGACTGATCAGCTTCGCGCGGGCCAAATGAAGATTGAGGAATACTTTGAAGCCGAGAGTTGCATGCATCGCTCGAAGGGACATTGCATGACCATGGGCACCGCTTCAACCATGGCGAGCATGGTGGAAGCGCTGGGCATCAGCTTACCTGGCAACGCGGCCATCCCCGCGGTGGATGCACGCCGAAATACGCTCGCCCAGCTAACGGGCCGGCGCATCGTGGAGATGGTTCACGAAGACCTGTGCATTTCGCGAATACTGACGCGCGAAGCTTTCGAGAACGCCATATCCGCCAATGCGTCCATCGGCGGATCAACCAATGCGGTGATTCATCTGATCGCGATTGCCGGGCGAGTCGGCGTGCCATTGTGCCTCAATGACTTCGATCGGCTGGGATCCTCCCTGCCTTGCCTGGTGGATATTCAACCTTCGGGCAAATTCCTTATGGAAGATTTTTTCTACGCGGGGGGAGTGCCTGCTGTACTTCGCGAACTGGGAGAAGCCGATGTGCTGCATCGGGATGCGTTGACGGTGAACGGACAGTCGATTTGGAAGAACGTCGCCAACACTCCTTGCTGGAATCGCGATGTGATACACCGATTCGCGGAACCGTTCAAGGCAAATGCTGGAATCGCGGTGCTGCGCGGCAATTTGGCGCCGGACGGCGCTGTGATCAAACCGTCTGCGGCGAGTCCGCAACTATTGAAACATCGCGGCCGGGCGGTGGTGTTCGAAACGATTGAGGAATGCCACTCCCGGATCGATGACGAGACGCTGGACATCGATGAAAATTGTGTGATGGTCCTCAAGAACTGCGGCCCACGAGGCTATCCGGGAATGGCGGAAGTGGGTAACATGCTGCTTCCTCCCAAGCTTTTGCGCCGAGGAGTAACGGATATGGTCCGCATTTCCGACGCCCGCATGAGCGGCACAGCCTATGGGACGGTGGTTCTGCATATCTCGCCTGAGGCAGCAGCAGGCGGGCCACTGGCGCTGGTGCGTTCGGGCGACATGGTCACACTCGACGTGCACAAGCGTTTGCTTCAAGTAGAGGTAGACGAAGAGACTCTCGCCAGCCGCCGGGCAAAGTGGACTGCTCCGCCCCTTCCGGACCGCGGCTGGTTAAGGCTATACACCGAACATGTCCTGCAAGCAGATAAAGGAGCTGACCTTGACTTTCTTGTGGGCCGCAGCGGTGCGCGCGTGGCACGCGATTCGCACTGATCCGCAGACGAGCTGACTGAAGATGAAGGCCGATGGAAAGTGGAGATGCCTTACTCTACGCCCGGAGAGGAAGTTTGCGCGGGGCGCTTTGACTTCGGACGATCTTTTGATTGAACGTTTTCTGGAGGGAAGGTTGTCGAGTTTCGCAGGATGAGATGCGTTTTGAGAATATATTCGGTTCCGTTTGGTGAAGGAGCTTCCCTCTTCACCTCCTTGAGAAGAGCGTTAAACGCAAGCGTAGCCAGATCGGTTTGTGACATTTGAACAGTGGTTAGTGGCGGAATCATGAAGTCCGCCAACCTGGTATCGTCGAACCCGATAATGGACAACTCCTGAGGCACGCTGACTCCCAGTTCGTAGGCTTGCCGCATAACGCCAATGGCGGTCATATCATTGGAGCAAAGAAGAGCAGTGGGCTGTTCGCGAAGCTTGTAAATCTCTTGAAGAGCCCGCTTTCCCCCTTCCAACCTGTGGTCCCCTTCGATGATGAATTCGGGAATCACCGGCAAGCCGATCTCCCGCATCGAGGCATCAAACGCATCTCTTCGCGCGGTCGCGGATCTCAGTCTGAGGGGCCCACTCACGAAACCAATGCGCTTATGTCGCAAGGCTGCCAAATGTTGCACGGCCTGGCGTATTCCATGAGAATAGTCCACTCGGATATTGCTGACGCGGGGAGCCTTTGGGCCAACATCGACGAACACCAGGGGCATATTCCGGAAACGGAAATGATCCAGTAATTCCTCTTCCATTCCGAATGTAAGAATCGCCACGCCGTCCACGCGGCCTTCAATCATCCTGCGGACGGCAAGTTCCATGCGCTTGGGATCATGAATCGTGGAAGTCAAAAGAATCTCGTATTTTTGTTCAACGGCGAGCGTTTCAAAGGTTTGCACGATTTCCGGGAAAAAGGGGTTTGTGATCTCCGAAACGATTAATCCGAACGCATGGCTCCTCCCAGAAACAAGAGCGCGCGCCTGCCGGTTGGGGTAATACCCGAGATCGGCAATAGCTTTCCAAACGCGTTTTGCCAACTGCGCATCGACGGTCGGCACCTGGTTGACCGTGCGTGACACTGTGGCAGTGGATACTCTTGCCCGTCTGGCTACGTCGCGGATGTCCACAAATCCTCATTCCCTCCAGCGATTCTGATAGCGGCCAGTATACGCTATCCTGAACTGTTGGGGCCACGGTGGTCCCGGGAGTCAGCGAGAGAAAGCAATTATTCCGATAATGACTTATAATGCAATAAAGCATGGCCGGATTCAAGGCGAGAGGAGGGTAGAGAGCATCTTGCCAATGGACGAAATGCGTGGTAAACGTTTGCTCATATTTGACTGCGATTGCCGGAGGTACACCCGGACGGAAAGAAACTGTTTCATGAATGGAATTTACAGCCTGAAGCTCGCGTTTAGTGGAAGGGCGAATTGACGGAGCACGTTATGACCAACAAGAAGAAGATGACCATGGGGTTGATCGT